>JBGCDN010000706.1:0-7516 GCA_045105495.1 Planctomycetaceae bacterium | reverse complement strand
CGTCTTACTGGCACAGATTGTTCGGCAGACCAAACAAGCTCCATGCCACCAGCCCCCAACTCAGAGGCTAAGCGGTAAGGACCAATCTTGGTTCCTGACTCCAAAGTAATCGCGTCCGGCGAAGCAACAGCTGAACTTGTGACATTCGCCGCATCGAAATCATCAGGCTCATCGGGCTCATCGGCTGCGAGCAGACGTTCGACATTGGCCCTCAAGACCGTATCGCCACCACAAACACTGTCGAGATAAGCTCCTCGATCACTCTCTAACAGTTCGCGTGCAACGCTGAATATCTGGCTGTCTGTCGTCATGGTCTATCCTTGATGGCTGTGGAGTCCCGGTTCGTGGAACTCCGTTTTCGCAGCCGTCACCCTGAATGCGTAACAGATTTGGGCCGGGGGAAAAGAAAGCCGAAAGAACGAGAAGTTTCTTCAGAACCTCGCGGTGGGCGGTGAATCAGGAGCCCAATTCTTCGTTCTGCAACCGATCCCACGCGTCCCGCATCCATGCTTTGGCGTAAGCCCACTTCTTCTTGGCGACTTCGTAGTCCATGCCAATCGCTGCCGCGGACTCTTTGAGATTGAGCCCGGCGAAGTACTGCAGCTCAGCCAGCTGAGCCCGCTCTTCACAACGCCCCTTCAGCAAATCAATCAACTCATCCAAGGCGATAATCTTGTCGGGGTCTTTCAGAACAATAGCCGGGTCACCCAATGGCACGCGTTCGACCTTGCCGCCTCGCTTATTCGCGTTCTTCTTCCGAGCATGATCCACCAGGATCTGCCGCATCACCTGCGACGCTGAACCCATGAAGTGAGCTGTGTCTTTGAAGCCGCCTTCGGGCGACTTGATCCGAAAGTACAGCTCATGAACCAAAGCGGTTGGTGGCAACGTGTGGTCAACCCGTTCATTCCGAAGCTTTCCGGCAGCCAGCCTGCGAAGTTCGTCATACGCCTGCGAGAAAAAGTCGTCGCTCTGGTCCGTCATTGATTAGCCCTGTCTACGGTGACCAGTCCTTCTGTGCGGAATCATTCTTGATCGATGCGCGGACCGAAGCAAACCGCGCCGGAAAGCGTCTCAAAGTTTTCTCACTTTTTCTTCCCCTGACGGAAAGGAACCACGCATTGCAGGCAGAGGGCACCAAACAGCCTGCTATCTAATTCAAACCAAGGAGACGACGCGATGAGCCACATTCGACCTGCTGCAAAACGAACATCTTCAAACTGGATCGTTGTCTACGCGATCGGATCTTCCTGCTTTGCCTTTCTGCTGCTGGGCATCCTGATCGTGGGAGTCTTGGTTCGATCTTCCGGCCCCGCACAAGCCAGCGAGCCACAACGAACGCGACTGACTCAAACCGGCCTCATCAAAGCCGGCAACTCCTCACCGGACGTGGTAACAACCAAAACACCAGCGGTCGCCAAGCCAACACCGCAGCACACTCCAGCAGTGTCACTAAAACAAACCCTCGCAGCCCAGAAAATCGCCGGCCTCGAGTCGCACCTAATGAAGCTTCGCGGCTTGCTGCTTCAAACCGAAGCAGAGAAGGCCGCCCATCTATCGCGAATTAAGGCGTATGCCTTGGATCACAAAGCCGCGATCGCAGCGATGGGCGTCACTCTTGGAGGAGTCGCGGTGGCCTCTGACAAAAAGCAAAGACTCACAAAGGACCAGAAAACCGCCGTTGGTGTGGCGACCGCGGTCGGTGGCCTATACGCCCTGATGAATGGCAAAGAATGCATGGAAGTTGCAGACCAGATGACCAAGGCTGCAGCGATTCAGTCTGACTACGACTCCCGCATAAAGAATCTGAAAACTCAAATTGCAAACTGCAGGGCTTTGATCGCCAAAGAGCGAACCGCAATCCGCTAGCCGTTTCCACTGACTGACGAAATCTCAACAAATCAAGAAGAACAAACCATGCAGACTCCACTCAAGCAAATATGGCTCTTTCCGATGTTGCCAGCGATCATCATTCTCTCTGCCGGATGCAACTCCGTTGAAGACGACCTGCAACGCGTTGTTGACAAGCACGTCGAAGAACACATTGAAGAGCAGGCTCGAAAAGTCACAACAGAGCATGCCAAAGCAGCCGCTGAAAAGCTCGCCAGACAACTCGTTCAATCGAATCTGTCAGATAAGCCCACTATTCGTCAGCAGATTGTCGGGACGTGGCAGGATTCAACCACCAACTCCGCAGACACCTACACGCCAGACGGAACCTATCACGGGAAGATCGACGATATAATCACGGTACCCATCGACACGACTGGGTTCATTGGCAACGTCACCACGCGCTTGATTGGGACGATATCGGGAACGTGGTCAGTTGATGGTGATCAGCTCACGGTCGAGTGTACTGATGCTGAGAACCTGGCGTTTTCTGATATCTCCCTGGAACGCACCAAGGCTTCCAAGATCCATTTGGATCTCGCACCAATGCAAAAGAAGATGCTGGAGTACTTCCAGAACAACAAGCGGTCACATTTCCTAAGAAAAGTAACGGTGAGAATCGTAGCTGTGTCAGATGAGAAGCTTGTCACCGAAAGTAAAGATGGCGAGCTGAACGAAGGAACGCGGGTCTTAGACACCAAGTAGCTGGCATCAGACCTTGCGGTACACACTAACGCCATCCAGGTAAGAGTAAGTCACCAGCAACGAACCGTGGGCGGAACAGTCTTCGAAGAGGTTCGTGATGACGTCGTCTTCGCCAGGCCAAGGGTAGGCGAAGATGACGTCGAAGTCGTCCGCTTCCATCTCCAGCGAATCGTAGGCATCGTCGGCTTCTGTGTTCAACCAGAACACATCCGACTGAACCGCGCGTTCGACGATGTGTTCGCATCCGGCGGGTACGAAACTGCCATTCACGAATTGAACGCGATGATCAAATTCGTCAGCCAACGTCCGAGCATGATCGACCAGCGGACCTTCGATTTCTATGCCGTATGATTCAAAGCCAAGGCTGTTCGCCATTGAAGCGACAATGCCGAATCCGGAACCCCATTCGCAGAACACATTCCCCGGAGCCTGGTTCGCCATCCGGATGGATCTCAGCGCGGCGTAGACGGGTTCGAAGTCACACGAAACGAAGGCCGGCACCCGATTCTCATCAATAAACGCCTGAGCGCGCGAGCGGGCGACGGTGAGATAGGCTTCGATGTCGTCAGGGATTGGGTCTGACGATGGAATGACTTCAACTACGGCGAGGGACATAGTGCAAAGCTACCGTTCTGTCGGCAATGTGAAAAGCGTTACGGCTGGACAACGTTGGCCCGATGCAGATTGGACTGTCGTTTCGCAGTCGCGGCGGCCTCCGGCTGCTTTAAAAATGGCCATTCATCGGTGACTTAGTTTGTCCGACATGTTGCTGGCATGTGCTGCGTCTGTCACAAATACTGAAACGGATCCAGCGAATACCTCGTATCCGTTGGAGGTTCGTCCTCGAATCGGGGGAACTGTGGCAACCGTCCTTGAACCATCTCCCATCAACCTTGGAGCAGACTCAAAAATGAGACTCAAAACGCGGCTTTACGCCGCTCTTCTGCTATTCACCATCCCAGCAGCTTCCTACGCCGCGCAGGCGAAGAGCGAGGTGAACGCTGGCATGCTCCGTTCACCGGACGTCAGCAAAGACAAAATCGTGTTCGTCTATGCGAACGACCTTTGGGTTGTTGATCGAGCTGGCGGACAAGCTCGCCCACTGGCATCTCCGCCAGGCACCGAATCGATGCCACGGTTCAGCCCTGACGGGAAAACGATCGCGTTTGTCGGCAACTACGACGGCGGCCGCGACATTTATTCCATCGCTGTTGACGGTGGTATTCCTGAACGACACACATGGCATCCGGCTCGCGAATCACTGTGCGACTGGACTGCTGACGGTGGGATCGTCTACTCAAGCAATGGCTTCTCCGGGCTGGCTCGCATCTCGCAGCTATTCCATCTGGCGGCAGATAGTCCCGAAGCAAAACGCCTTGCTGTTCCCTACGGAACCAATGCAGCCCTCAGCGCTGATGGCGAGTGGTTGGCCTACACGCCTCACAGTCGTGACACACGAACGTGGAAGCGATATCGCGGAGGTATGGCTTCTGACATTTGGCTGTTCAATCTCAAGACCAACAAGTCGCGACAAATCACCGATTGGGAAGGAACCGATTCGTTCCCGATGTGGGCCGGAAGTCGAGTCTTCTATCTGTCTGACAATGGCCCGGAACATCGATTGAATATTTGGTCGTTCGATGTAAACAGCGGCAAACGCGAACAGCATACGAAGTTCGACAAGTACGACGTGAAATGGCCCTCGATCGGCCCAGGTGCAGATGGCAAAGGCGAAATCGTTCTGCAAAACGGATCAGATTTGCATGTGTTGAACTGCGAAAGCGGCAAGACGGAAGTTGTGAAGGTCAGCGTTCCTGGAGCGAAGCCGAAGCTGCGAAATCAGATTGTCGATGTCGCAGAGAACATCACATCCGGCGACATCTCTCCTTCGGGCAAACGCGTTGTCGTTGGTGCTCGCGGAGACATCTGGACTGCACCGGCAAAGAACGGTTCTCCTCGAAATCTGACACGCACAAGCGGCGTTGCAGAACGAGATCCATCCTGGAGTCCAGACGGACGTTGGATTGCTTACTTCGCAGACAAGTCGGGCGAATACGAACTGTACGTCCAACAATCTGACGGCAAGGGAAAAGCAAAACGTCTGACTGAAGACGGAAAAGTCTTTCGGTACTCGCCAACATGGTCGCCAGATTCGAAGCACATTGTGTTCACAGATAAGACGGGTGGCATTTGGCTTCACACAGTTGAATCAGGTGAAACACAGCTGGTCGACACAGACCCGTGGGCCAACCAGCCAGACGTCAGCTGGTCACACGATTCGTCGTGGCTGACCTACGAACGAGCATCCGACACCCGAGCGCCGAAGGGTTCTATTTGGCTCTATGATGTCAACGAGAAGAAGCGACATCAGCTAACCAGTGGGTTCTTCAATGACGAATCGCCGGTCTTTGATCGCAAAGGCGACTTCATCTTCTACACAAGTAATCGCGCCTTCAATTCGCCCAAGTATGAAGATACGGGCACAACTTTCGTTTACTCGGACACAGGGGTTCTGGTTGCGATTCCACTGCGTGAAGACGTAAAGATTCCGATGCTTCCGTCATCTGATGAGCAGGAATTCAAATCCGACGAGAAGAAATCGGACGGCGACGATTCGGAGAAGGAAGAACCTAACAAAGAAGAACCCAAGTCAGAAGATAAGAAGACTGACAAGGATGCCAAAGACGCTGATAAGAAGGACGAGAAGAAGGAACCGCTGAAAATCGACATTGAAGACGCTGAACGTCGTTCTTTCCTGATCCCGGTCAAGCAGGGGAACTTCGGTTCGCTGGCCGTAAACGACAAAGGTCAGCTGTTGTACGTGCGAGTCGGTTCGCGCGGCGTTCGCCAACCACCAGTTCTGCAGCTCTTCGATTTGAAGGACGAAAAGAAGAAGGAACAAACGGTTGCTGCCGGCGTCGGCAGTTACTCGATGACCGCAGATGGCAAGAAGCTTCTTGCTGTTGGGTCGGGGCCAAAGTTCTATGTCATCAAAGCGGCCGCTGGCCAGAAGCTATCTGATTCAGTTTCGACGGCCGGCATGATGGCGTCTATCAATCCACGTGAAGAGTGGCAGCAAATCTTCGCGGATGCCTGGCGGATCGAAAGAGACTTCTTCTACGACCCGAACATGCACGGCACAGACTGGTACGCTGTTCGCAAACAGTACGAAGCCATGCTGGCCGACTGCGTGTCTCGGGAAGACGTTGGCTTTGTGATTGGCGAAATGATTGCCGAACTCAACGTGGGCCACGCCTACTACCGTCCGGGTGGCGGAGAAGACGAGCCTCGCAGCAAAGTCGGAGTTCTCGGCTGCGAATTCGAATTCGACGGAGCGTGGAAGTTTGGAAAGATCTTTGAAGGTGCTGCTTGGGATACCGACGCACGGAATCCGTTGCGACACGTTGGCATCAAGTCAGGCGAGTACCTGCTGGCAGTCAACGGCTTGCCTGTCGAAACCGATCGCCCCATCTTCGCCGCACTGGATAACACTGCTGGTCGAACCGTCACGCTGACCATCAGTGAGAACAAAGAGCTTGGTGATGACGACGACCGTGATGTCGTCGTGAAGCCAATGGCCAACGACTACGAACTACGTTTTCGCGCTTGGATTGAACAGAACCGGAAGTACGTTGAAGAAAAGACGGACGGCAAGGTCGGCTACCTCTACGTGACGAATACGGGCGTGCCTGGGCAAAACGACTTGGTTCGACATCTCTACGGCCAGATCAACAAAGACGCCTTGATTGTTGACGAACGGTGGAACGGTGGAGGTCAAATTCCAACTCGCTTCATCGAACTGCTCAATCGCCCTGTCACCAACTACTGGGCTCGAAGAGACGGTCACGACATGACCTGGCCTCCAGATTCCCATCAGGGACCAAAGTGCATGCTGATTAACGGCATGTCCGGTTCTGGCGGTGACATGTTCCCGGCCCTGTTCAAGCAGAACAACCTGGGCAAGCTGATTGGTCGTCGAACATGGGGTGGGCTTGTTGGTATCTCTGGCAACCCTGGACTCATCGACGGAGCCGGCGTCACCGCGCCGACATTCGCTTATTACGAGAAGGATGGAACCTGGGGCATCGAAGGTCACGGAGTCGATCCCGACATCGACGTTGTTGACGATCCGGCGTTGATGATCGACGGCGGTGACCCGCAACTTGATGCGGCCATCAAGCACATCAAGGGTGAACTGAAGAAGAACCCTTACAAGCCAGTGCAGCGGCCAGAGTACCCGGACCGAAAAGGCTTTGGCCTAAAAGAATCCGACAAGTAGTCGATTCGATCGGAAAGCGGGTTCACTAAGCCTGCAACAGCAAGTTTGAACGCCTCTCCTCTGGCAAGTCCGGGGAGAGGCGTTTTGCTGCGCCGGTCACGGTTACAAGAAGGCTGAATCTACGCATTCCTGCTATCGTCTATGACATCGGAATGTGACCGCTGAACGCGGTGCACACTTGCTTTCGACTGATCGCGCTATTCGGAAACCGTAAGAATGCAGAAGCAACTTTGCCCATCTACACCATTCGCCAGGTTGCTGGACGAACTTGCCAGTTTGTGTCACGAATCGACTTCCGAGCTCGCCGCGCAACAAGCTGTCGCGGAGAAATATGCGTTCACGAGATGGCGTCACCTTGAGCTGCTTCTTGAGGACAGTAAAGCTCGTTTGAAGTCGGAGGTCGCATTCGAACGACTGGCTTGCCTCGACTACATGAGCTTCGGACACAATTTCGATAAAGCCGCCGCGGCGCTGAACAGCTCGACGCAGACGAATGACAATGTCTCCATTTGGAAAGCATGCTGCGTTGGTGATTTGGAAACAGTGAAGAACCTGATCGATGCGGATCCGACTATTGTCAATCAATCCGGCGGCTTCTTTGATTGGGAACCGCTGATGTATGCGTGCTACTCGCGGTTGCAA
>JBGCDN010000705.1:0-30924 GCA_045105495.1 Planctomycetaceae bacterium | reverse complement strand
ATCCTGCGGTGGCTCGATCGTGTACGCTGCGGTCAGTTTTCGCTCCGGACGCGGAATCGCACCAAGGTACTTATTGACCAACTCAAGCGCGCGTTTCTCTTCAAAGCGGCCCGTCACGACCAACACAACGTTGTCCGGCTGGTAGTACTTGCGATAGACGGCTCTGAGGTTTTCAAATGGAACCTTTTCGATGTCCGACCGGTTACCGATGGTCGTCTTGCCATAGTTGTGCCACTCGTATGCCGCCGACATCACGCGGTTCGACAAGACTCGCTGCGGGCTGTTCTCGCTGCGTTCGAATTCGTTTCGCACGACGGTAAATTCTGACTGCAGGTCTTCGTTCTTAATGTAACTATTGACCAGCCGATCGGATTCCAGCTTGATAGCGAACTCAAGGTTCGAATCATCAGCCGGTAGCGTTTCGAAGTAATTTGTTCGATCGCGATTGGTCGTCCCGTTAAAGCTAGCACCATCATCTCGAAGTGCTGTTGGAACATCGGGAAACGTCGGCGTGCCTTTGAATACCATGTGTTCCAGCAAATGCGCCATTCCGGCTTCGCCGTAACCTTCGTGGCGAGAACCCACAAGCACCGTCATGTTGACCGTGATGGTGGGTTTGGTCCGTTCCGGAAACAACAACACCCTCGCGCCGTTGGCGAGGCGGTATTCAGTGACACCTTCGACAGATGCGATTTTCTTCGGTGGCCCTTGCTGGGCAACAGCCACTGCTGGCACGAGTAAACAAAGTGCCGCGACAAACCAACGCATGGAAACACTCCTCGAAAGAGACTGACGCACAAGTAAGAACTCATGCTACCGCCCCCGACTCAGCGTCTCAATCTGCGCGGCGCTTTTGTGCCGGCATCGACCTCTGCAAATACGACCATCGCTTACCTTCAGAGATTGATCTGTTAGGCTGATGCAATGGCGATAATCCATGGAGGTCCAATGTCTACATATCTGATAGCCGCGATACTTACTGCTATCCCTCAATCGGATACTGGCGTGCCGATTTGGCTAACCACTGCGTCAACACGAAACCTGCCACGCCGAACAGCTTATGAGATAGAACTTCTCAAGCAGTACGGTGTCTACACACCGCCGAGTGTTCCACAGCCTCCGGGTCGTCGAGCAGCGCTTGACGATAACTCTTTGACAGGATCTGTCTCGCGAGTCCTAACGAGTGGGCTCACTCTTAGCACATATGTCTCGACACACTCACGACCTGAAGCAATCGAACGGCTGATCGAGTCGCAGATCAGCCGCTATGAAACACAGTACGGCAAGGACAGAGTTCGAGTCGATCGCAAAGGGGATACCGTGTCGGTTTACACTGCGGGAGGCGCGTATAACCTGAATGGCATGCAGGCCAGTTCGCCGCCGTGGGAAAACCACTACCGATTCAGCCACGGTATCTTCGCGACGTCATATGGCCTCAAGAGTAGAAAACAACTACTTGGACTGGCCTTTGCCGAGATCAGGAAGAAGCTGAATCCTGCGAGAGGCAAAGACACCTACGCTCGGTATGAACCAGACAGTGACGATCGAAAACGTATCGATCGCTTCAAAGAGGGCCTGTCGTTCAAGCACACCTTCGGACTCCCACGACAGCTTCACTGGATCTTTTCTGAAACAACAGAGGCCACATTAGCCGAGTACTTCGCGCAATTACAGTCGGTGGAAATGTGGGAAAAGCTACCGGCCGCTGGCAAACCGTATGAGTTTCACCTCGAACTCAAACCGCGCCCGCAAACGCAACTTGCTCGAGTGCTGGCAGAATTACGTCCAACAACACAAATCCATCACGCAACAGAGGGTGCCATTGGAGCCGCTACGATCCACCTTCGAATCCCCGGCAGCTTGCGGTTCCTCGTCGAGAATCTTGTAACGATCTTCTTGCAGAACAAGTCACCTGTCGCGAAGGCGCTAATCGAACGAGAGGAACTCACGGTTGCCGCACATTTACACGACTCCGCAACCGGCCCAATCGTAAGAGCCCAGGTCGCAGCAGACGTCAGCCAGACCGACATTGAGCATGCTGTAAGTAAACTTCAAAACATAGAGTCTAACGAACCCGCAGTCGAGGCTACGTTTGTGCCCGAATTATTAGGACAGCGATTCGACCGACAGCGCCTATGGCTAGCGTCGGGTCGCGATTGCCTACGCTTGTCAATAGGTCCAACCGACCAGAGCAAGCAGTCGCAAGTCGACCTGCGATTGAAGCCGTGTGACAAGCCCAAGGATCGGGTTCAGCTTGTTGCCGTTGCCCTCGACCTGAAACCATGGTTCGCAGAGGAACCGAAACCCCATGTATCGAAACTAGTACACCGGCTCGAGACAGTATTCGTCCGCGGATGGGTCGGTAGAATAGCCGTCGATCAGAGAGACCCAGACGACCGAGGCGACTTTGAATGGCCCAACTACAAGTCTCTACGCGACCGAGCCAATCCGAGCGGAGATTGGCACGCCTGTTTTTCGATGAGCGTTGACTCAGAAGCGACGCTACGTGTCGATTGCTCTATGGGAGCCGACCTCTACGGGTTCTTACTCGTGAGACGCAAGACGTTTCAGTAATAGCTGCACTCAGTCCAACCGGAAACTCTTCAGTGGACGATTTCGCTGCGAGGCTCATCACGGGCAGCACCATGGCTCCTTAGCTTTGCGTCTGGTCCGCTACCTCCTGGTCGTTACGAAATTCAGTTTCTCAAGTCCCGCCTGGACCTCGGGAGCGGACATGAACAGATTCCATAGCAAACCGCTGCGGTGGTCCTCAATCATGATGACAATTGGGCCCTGGTCGATTGCCAGGTATCGGGTTGGGAACCAGTTCTCGCTCTGATTGAACGCGTCGTAGAATCCGTACTTGCCAAGTAAGCGGTCGCCCAGTTCATCATGGAAATAACGCAAGGCAGCCATGCAAGCGACCGGATTGTACGGAAACGAAGACAACGCCGCCGTCGGCGCGATGGTTCCCTCGTCGCGTTGTGGGCAGTGGCCTCGATAGCCCTTGGGGGAGTAGCTGCTGGTCAGGCCCCAGCATGATTTTGAATAGCCTTTGTGACCTGCCGGATTCTCAATGCAGTAGTTCAAGCACATCTGAACGTGAGCCTGATTGTGTTGCCAATAGTTTCCGTAACGATCACTCAATCCGCGCGGGTCGAGGCCCAGAAACGAGTAGTGAGCCCAGAACAACGGCGCGCACTGTGACTTAATTCCTTGGTGCTTGAGTTGAAGAGTCACTCCGTGGCTTGCGGTCGTCTTTCTGATCTGCCCGCGTTCCGCCCAGCCTTCATGATAGACCTCAGCGGGGACACCGTGCGTCGGTGATGATGCTGCGAGCACGTAAGTGATGAGACATTCGTTGTAACCGCGAATGCGAAAGTCCATTTCCCATTGGTGCTTTGGTGACCAGTGCCAGTACAGGACGTTCTCCCTGCTCGGCCCGCGATGCCAGTCCCATTCGATGTCTCGCCACAGCTCATCCGCTTCACTCGCTAGCTTTCGTTCGGCGGCGTTGCCGTTGCGAAAGTACTGGCGGACACAAATCAAACCTTGCGCGAGGAACGACGTTTCGACCAAGTCACCACCGTCATCCTTCCGACTAAATGGTTTCACTTTGCCAGTTGGACCATGCAGCCAGTGTGGCCAAACCCCATGAAAGCGATCGGCTTTCTTCAGAGACTCCATCATCTTCGAGAGCCTCAAAACCGCTTCTTCTCTGGTTACAAATTCCCGTTCGATGGCGACAAGAATGGCCATCAACCCGAAGCCGGTGCCACCACTGGTCACGACGTCGCGATCGTTGCTGGGATAGACATCATCGAGATGGATTCGCTCACACGACAAACCAGAAACTGGTTCTGCCCCATCCCAGAAATATTGGAAAGTAGATTCCTGAACCAAATCCAACAGCTGCTCGTCAGAGAGCCTTTCCCCACGATTCTCGTCCTCCTGCGGGCCGTTCCCACCAGAGACCATTAACGCGGCGATCAGCACGGCTCCTAATTGCGAATACACCATGTTGTTTTCTTTCTCAAGTTTTCCGACAGTCGCAACACGCAGGCTCATCCCGCGATTCATCGAGGATATAGCACGCCACGTGTCACGCACATTCACAACCAGGTTTATCGCCACCAAACCAATCATGAAATTGGGAGAAAGGTCTATGCGCCGCTTAGTAGGTACCACAGTGCTTGTAGCCTTCTGCACGGTCGTCGTTTTGGTGGGGAATCAACCGAAGGAACAGGTACACTCCTAACCGAAAACCTCAATGGAACCGATTCCTACTGGCGGACGGACTTACCCAAGGACCACGGCTTGAAGATCGAGAAACTCGGATCTGCAATTAAGCTTGCGGATCGCCGAGCGGATTTAAAGCCATCCTCGTCGTACGGAATGGAAGGTTGATCGCCTCATTATCGTTCCGCACCTTCGAATGATTGTCGTCGCATTCCAGAGACACGATGTCCCAACGGGTGTCCATGATTCTGGTTCGCTGTTCCTCAGCGACAAACTATTCCGAGCCATCAGGAAGCAGCGCTCTAGGGATTCCTGGAACACTCTTTGCGAATCGAATGCGTGCGCTCCAAACGCCCGGAATCTTCCCGGTTCGTCCCAAGATTCGCCCACGAACAACGAACATCATCGATACGCACCCGTGTGGACACAATCGATGATGAAGTGGATTCGCAGACACAAGAAGAAGCTCCTGCTCTGTCTTCTGGGCCTTGGCCTCTTGTTGCCGATCTTAGGCTACGCCGGATTTCAATACGCAAAGAGCCGATTCCTGCGCGAGACACCGAACAGGTTGAGTCTCGAGGGCGAACTTCACCCGGTGGAATTCACCTGGGTGCCGGAAACGTTCAGCGACGACTACTCTGAACCGCACTCTGCAATTCTCCTTCCCGTTACCGTGCCCGGCGTTTCAAAACAGCTCTACATGCAGTTCGATACCGGCGCGCCGTCGACCTTCCTTCGCTCCGGATGTGTCAAATCACTGCAGGATCGCGGCGTCGAATGCGAGTTGTATAAAGACGACAAGACAACTCGTGTTAAGAAGTTCGAGTTGAACGTTGGCAAAAACCATGTTGTGCTCGATGGTGGCTGGGTCATGCAGCGAGACATCTCCATCGATTGGGACAAGCCGTACAACGTCATTGGATCGATTGGGGCAGACTTTATTGCCGACGTTGTGTGCGCGATCGATTTTCCAGCCGAGAAGATTCACCTCTATCGAAGTCGCCCGGAGAGTTTGAGTTCACTTGGTTCCTTCCAACCATTTGAATTCACGGGCCGACGCGTGCTGTTGCCCACAACGATCGATGACACCGAAATGCAGGTACTTTGGGATTCGGGCTGCAGCTCTTTTGGCCTGTTCACATCGAAGTACTTCTTCGACGACTATTCAGATCCGGACGAACCTGGCATCCAGTTTGGTGCAATGCGTTTCGGTGATACGGTTCCTGCTTACCACAAGCCATGTGACCTGATCGCTACATTTGGTGAGACGAAGATTCCTGTAAAACGGGTCAGCTACCTGGATATGTATGCAGGACTGCAAACCACGTTTGGACGATTCACCCCCGGTGGCTTCCTTGGCAACAAAAGCCTGACGGAGAGCACGCTCATTCTGGACACCACAGTCAATGAGTTCTTCGTTTTGGACAATTCATTACCGAAAGGCCCGTAATTCACGAATCACGTGTCATTCAACGGCGACGATGACTGGACAAGTACGCCCTCTGGCCTACAAGGTCCCATATATCTCAATTACTCGCCGGAGCTGACATGATAATCCGAGTCTCGCTAACCCTTTTGTTCTGCATTTCATTTATCGGCTGTGCTGAAGACCCTGCCGAAGAAATTACCTCGACCGACACTGCAGCTGCTGCGGCAGAAACGGAAGCCGACAGCCATTCAGCTACAGATCATTCTTCTGATCACGCAGGAACCGAAACCAGTCACACAGGAGAAGGCCCAATGTCCGGTCCACTACGCTTTGAAATGGAAACACTGGCCGGAGAAAAAGTGGCTCTATCCAAGTACAAGGGCAACGTCGTTCTCATGGTTAATGTTGCCAGCGAATGCGGTCTGACCCCTCAGTACGAGCAACTACAGGCTCTACACAAGAAGTATGCAGACAAGGGACTGTCCGTTGTCGCATTCCCATGCAACCAGTTCGGCGGCCAGGAGCCTGGATCAGCAGATGAGATTCAGGAGTTCTGTTCAACGAAGTACGGCGTCGAGTTCGACATGATGGCCAAGGTGGATGTGAACGGCGACGGTGCTTGTGACTTGTACAAACACCTGACATCGCTTGAGACACAACCACAGGGTTCTGGTGACATCGGTTGGAACTTTGAGAAATTTCTCGTCGATCGCGCTGGAAACGTCATCAATCGGTTCTCCCCGAGAATGACTCCGGAAGACGCTGGTGTCGTGGCAGCAATCGAAACAGCATTGGCAGCAACGCCATAAGACCGAACCGACAATTGGAGAACCGAAAGAGCCGGAGTCTTTTGACTTCGGCTCTTCCTTTTTAACCAGTCAGCCTCTGAAAAGATGTTGCTATGTTCTTGACGCCAATGACTGGCAAACCGCCACAGATCTCACGATGATTCGCCACTTCTTCAAACCGAACCCGTGAGAGTTTCTGATGTCTGAACGAATTGTTTTCCGTAGTGGCGAATCTTTGCTGGCCGGTGGACCACCTTTCACCGCTGCCGAACCCGAAGTCATTATTGGCGAACTGGACGGACCCGTCGGGACGGCACTGGCCACGCTGACTGGCGACCAGTCGGTGGGACACTCCAAAGTGTTTGCTCTTCTCAACACCGACATACAGGTCCGGCCTCTCACGCTGTGTGTCAGCAAGGTCACCGTCAAGAACACACGTTACACAAACATCCTCATGGGAACCGTTCAGGCGGCGATCGCAAACGGCGTACTGGATGCTGTCCGAGCTGGCGATCTTCCCAAAGAGAAAGCCAACGACCTCGGCATCATCTGCAGTGTCTGGCTAAACCCGGGCGTAATTACCTGCGACGACCTCGACCACAAAGCTCTGTTCGAGATTCACCGCAAGGCCATGGCACAAGCAATTCACAAAGCGATGCACAACGAGCCATCAATCGACTGGCTGCTTGAGAACCAAGACAAGATCACACACAAGTACTACGAACGCGGCCTCAAAGGCGAAATCTAGGGCAACGTCGGGTGCGGCAGCGTTGAGATGGTGGGACTCGCGTGGTTTCTCGACGCGAGTTCTGTTTTTGGGTGATGGATCACAGTTGTGATCGCGGCGCAGCAGGTTTTGGGAGAACCCTAAAACCTGCGGACGAGTCTGTTTCACCTGAGCTTCGCTAGAATCCGATCCAACGCATTTGCGAACGCCTGGACGTCTTTCTGACCAAACGGCTTTGGACCACGCGTTTCCATACCGCTACTGCGCATGCTTTCCATGAGATCGCGCATGGCGAGTCGAGAACCGATGGTTGCCTTGTCTAACGTTTCGCCTCGAACATCAATCGCCGTCCCACCCTTTTCGACCACGCGAGCAGCCAGCGGAATGTCGGCAGTGATGACCAAATCGCCAGACACAAGGTGCTCGACGATGTAAGAGTCTGCAACGTCTGCACCGTGCGAGACGACGACGCAGTCGATCAGTTCAGACCGTGGAACGGCAATCGATTGATTCGCCACCAGCGTGACCGGTAGGCCAGTTCGGTCAGAAGTTCGAAAGATGATCTCTTTCACCTGTCCGGGACAAGCATCGGCATCGATCCAAATATGCATTCAGTCTCCAGCATGTCTGTCTTGAAAACACCACGGTCCCGCGACAACGTATGTGGCCGGAGTGTAGCAGTCGCTAATTAACAGCGAGCAACTATTCCTCTGCTCCGGATCTATTCTTCGGCTTGCTTCCTGGCAACATCAAGCAAGTGCCTTGCAGCTCGACCGCTAATGGTTTCGTGTTCGATCAGCTGTGCGGCGATTTGCCGAACGGCTTGCCGCGCAAATGGCTGACCAAGCAGATGCTCTGTCTTATCGACCATACGCTTAGCGATCTTTTGAAATCGCTTTTCATCTCGAGCTCGATTTGCCGTCAGGATCGACTTCATCATCTGCAAATCCTGAGCGGCCCCCGCCTGGTTGTATTGCCCGGTAACAAAACTCTCCGCGACCATCCCCGCAAGCAGTATCAGCGCGCTGTCCTCGACTTCGTCTTTCGACGGTTTGGTTCGACCTTTCTGAATCTTGCAGGCCCCCAGCCTGGTTCCGCCTGATTTCAGTTGAGCAGGCGAGATCGTCACCTTCTCAATCGGGCGCCCCAGCAACAACGCCATGACAGCGTGCCCGGCTTCATGAAATGCTGTCGCCCGCAGTCGTTTCGTGTCAGATTCGTTCATTTCGGCGTGCCCGGACGCTGTTTGCAGTACGCTTTCCGTGGTCCGGCGAAATCAATATCCTCCGGGTCCGGGCCGACATTATGGAGAATAGACATGGCAAACAACGCAGAAACAAATCTTGAGAAGTCAAAAGCACAGCTTGAAGAAATGGGGGTCACCGTCAACGACGCCCTACTCGAAAAGATTGTGAAGGGACTCGGGATTGCAAATCAAAGTCTCGATGCATCTCTTGTTTCAGCTAGTGACAAGAGCGAAGTGGATCGAGTGCGAACCAACTTCCTTACCAAGAAGCTGCAACAAACAGACGACGCCGCTTCTGACGCAGCCATCGCCGAAGTGATGGAGAAGATGAAAGAATTCAAGCAGAAACGTCGTGCAGCCGTGTACTACCTGCTTACCGAGAAATTCTCGAGAGAAGACGTTTACATGAAGTAGTTGTCACCAAGCGGTGGTGACCTTCCAAACAGGTTCCACCGCTTTTCTTACGTCCGCAGTGGCGGTCAGTCGAGAACTTCGAAGACCTGATCGAACAAATGTTGCCCCTGCCCACGGTACTTCATCCGAATCAGTCGGAACTGTGCCTTACCGACCAACCGGCGTGGCTCAGCAAAACAGACTTTCAATCGCGCGGACTGCGCTGCGGTGATTCCCTGACCGTCGATCCCCTGCCCTCCGAAGCGGGACAGTATCAGGATTTCGAAATCGCCCGCGGTCGGCAATGCCGCGCGGAAGGTTCCATCTTCTGCTGTGACCACCAAATCTCCGCCAGCATCCTGTAGCTTCTTTCGAACCGCTTCCGTCAACGGTTCAGGATCGCCGGGACGGAACCCATCTGCTTTCCAAGGCTTCGCCGGTCCAAAGCCAACCGGCCAGATAATGACTCTCGAACCACGATCTGGCAGGCAATCCGATTCCTGTTTTCGATAGGTCACACGTCCTTTGACTCCACTCAAGACAGGAACCGGGACCGATTCCGGAATGCTTCTTTCTGTAGGCTGATCCTCCGGTTTGGGGCCGGATTCTGACTCAGCGAAACCCCTCTGGCCTACGAACCAGCCGCCAACAAACAGCGCGGCGCCTGCAAGGCACGCACCGCCGATCAATGCAGCCGACATTGCGTTACGTGGCTCCACAACAGATTCAATCGGCGCGGTCTCGGCTAGTTCTTCCAGCACACTTGGATTGATCGCAGACTGGGCAGACGGTGCTCGCTCGCGACTCTGCTTTGGCAGTGCCTGCGGTGGGGGATCAACTGGCACCTCTCTTTCGGATGGCTGAACCACTATCGCGTGGGGTTTGTCATCAGCCACAGTGACATCCGACGCCTGCGTCTTGCTTCGTTTTCCCAGATCAGCCAACTGATCCAACGCGCTCAGTAGCGAACTGTCGGGCTTTAGCGGCGCAGCTTCGTTAGAAATGGGCTCACGCGTTCCATCAAGACTCGGAACACGTGTCGAACGGCCACAGGTTGGGCAATCAACAATTTGCCCTGCCAAATTGCGTGAGATACCAAGAAACTGGCGGCACTTGTCACATCGAAACTTAATGGGCATGAATGGATTTCACCTGCCAACACTCACATTCCTGACTTGGCACGATTCGCACCTGCCAAATTCTTAACCACCCTGACTTCAAGCCAACGTACCTCTGAAACGGAAACACATAACTCGGTTCACACAGAATCTCGCTGACTTCAGTTTATCCACACACAGCGGCTCACGGTATTGAGTATGATAGCCGCAGGTCTCAGTGACACCTCAATAATCTTCGCGCGGCATATCGCGCACTGAACAGTTTTTCTTGATTGAACCGATGGCAGGAACCTTCGCCAACAACAAAGGAAACCGACGCCGATTCCTGGAATCGAGCGCCGGAGCGGCTGCTGGGATGATGAGTCTCGGGTCCGCCCGACGCAGCAGCAGCAGTCCGAATCAGAAGGTTCAAATTGCCGTCATCGGCGTCCGAGCACGCGGACGGCAGTTGGTGAAACGAATTGCTGCCCATCCACACGCAACTGTCACCGCGCTGTGTGATATCGATTCTGCACAGATTAATCGGGCGTCCAGCGAACTGCAGGACCTGCAACCGTATTCTGCCCGATTGGAACGCGACTATCGAAAGGTCCTAGCTGCCGGCGACATTGATGCAGTCGTTGTCGCAACCCCGGATCACTGGCACGCCCCGATGTGCCTCGACGCGTTAGCTGCCAACAAACATGTTTTTGTTGAAACCCCGATTTCGCACACCATCGACGAAACAGCGGCCATTGTTTCTGCAGCAAGCAACTCAGATCGCATTGTTCACTGCGGAATGCAACAGCGATCCATGCCACATATGCACTCTGCGATTCATGAGTTGCGAAACGGAAGCATCGGATCCATCCGGCTCGCTCGCGCATGGGCCAGCCATCGACGGAAACCGATTGGCAAGGCCGTTGATGGCCCGCCACCGATCGACGTGGACTACGATACTTGGCTTGGCGCGGCGACAAAGCGTCCGTTCAATCCAAATCGATTTCACTATTCGTGGCGTTGGTTTTGGGATTACGGCGGTGGCGAGCTAACCAACTGGGGCGTCCACATGATCGACATCGCCATGCGGGGACTCAGTGCCAGCAGCCGCGATGGTTCTCAATTCGCCAATCCCACCATCAGCACGACCGGCGGCAAGTACTACTTCAATGACGACCAGGAAACACCAGATACTCTGACTGCCAGCTTCGACTTTGGCGATCGATCACTGATTTGGGAACACCGCCAATGGTGCCCAAGACAAATTGAGGGTCGCAGTGCAGGCGTTGCCTTTTACGGAGACGGAGGCACGCTGATTGTGGATCGAGGCGGTTGGAAGATTTACGACTCGTCAGAGAAAGTTGCCGCGACAGACAATAGCCGCGGAGACACTATCATCGAGGACTTTGTCGACGCGATTCGATCGGGTTCCGGGCCTCAACAGGATCTTGCCAGCATCGCGTCATCGACCGATCTCTGCCACAGGGCAAACCTCGTTTACCGAGGCCTTCTGTAATTTCGCCGGACGCAGCTACGGCGTCGACAAACCAGCCCCCCATGTCACAAGATCACTTGGTCGGTTTGCCGGGTAGCATCTGCAAAGCCTTGAGCGCGATGTCTGTGTGGGGGTATTCGAACGCCACCTTCATTAGCTTCTGCAAATCGTAGGGCTTCTTCTCAGTCGCTTCGTCAAACAAACGTGACGCCTTTCGTTCTTCATCGGCTTGCTGCTTTCTGTATTTTGTCTCCAGCACAGGTCGTCGCTTCACGCTGACGTTGGGTCGAATGTAAACAAACCGAAGTATCTTTAGGTGCCCGCCTCGGCCGACTGTCCCCTTCCGAAGCTCTGTCTCTGGCCCCAGCTTCGCGACCAATTCGAATGGCACGCCTCGATGCCGAACGTGTGATCGGAACAGGTTTACATAAACGGTGTAGCGACCAGATCGTGCTTTGCCTTTACTCCAACGGACGTTCTCCACCGGACGGTCATTCTCTGGCTCGACGTTCATATCGACATCAAGTTCGCCGCCGCTGCTGGACTTTCTACGATGAAAGTGAATGCGATCGCCGTTGGGCGTAATGACGTGAAGATCAACATCGTTGCGGTCGTGCCATGACAGAGAGAATTGAACTTCTCCGGTCTTCCCGCCAGCTCGTTCAACACGTTCCTGAATATCGGCGACCGCCGCATCCACGCCCGTGAGAATCCTCTCTGCCGTCGCTGCCCCAACCTTTGCGCCCACATCGGCATTCGCGAGCCCCTGCGGCATCAACAGTGGATCGTCTGGTGAGATGAAGTCAGTGGCTGAACCAGTGTCGGTGAGGTCCACCGGCTCTGCTTCGGCCAACAAAACCGCGTCGTCTTCAAGTGTTGCGGTTACACCCGTTGGCAAAGCATCGGAAATACTGACTTCGGTTTCGAACCGGGATACGGCGTCATCTCGGAAAACGATCAGACTTAATAGCAGCACCAACATGAGATGAGAGGCGATACTTAAACCAACGCCAATCATTTCGGGCTGTGTCGTTTTTTTGACGCGGCCGGTCGCTCGCTGAATCATGAATGACTACCTGTAAATGCCGGCACCGTCGCTTGTGCGTGCATCATCAGTGTACACAAGCATTAAGCCTGCGGGGACACTGCGGCAGTCAAATCTGTGTTTCGCAGAACACAACGCCATTCGGGGTGATCGTCACCCATCACTCATTCCAGCCGAGACACCGGAGTCAACGGTTCCAAGTAATTTTGAATCAACCGGCGTTGAGACCAAAGCAAGGTCAGCGGCTGCCTGAATGGCAATCCACCGTTTCAGGCAACCGCGACACTTGCTGAAATGGGACAGGAGAGCAGGCGAAGTTTCTTCGTCTACATCTCCCAGCCACGCGTCGAGCAGTTGTGCATGAACTACCCGACAGTCTTCGTTCAAATCCGTAAGCTGCATGGTCAATCCTCTCAACGATCGACATTCAGGTCTGATCCAGAATACGTCGCAACCTAGAGATCGCCTTCTGCTTTCGCCGACTCACAGCTTGCGGGGATAGCCCCAACAAGGCTGCGATCTCTGTCCCGTCATATCCGCTCCGCAACAGCTTGATGACTGTCTTCTCTTCTTCGGGGAGAGAGTCAATTTGGTTGCGAAGATCAATGACGAGACTTGAGTCAGGCAAAGAGTCAGATGGATCGAATTCCAGTGCTGTCTCCGTAGCAGTGCCCCGATCCTGTCGCTTTCGAAACTTTCCGAAAGCGCGACTTGCGGCTCGGCGAACTGCTCGACGCAAGAGAACCTCCTGCGTCGCTTCCGTTTCTGAATGCTCCTCCATGGGCTGAGTAACCGATGTGGTTACAGTTTCCTGAGAGTGAAAGTAAATCCATGCGTCTTGGAACAAATCATCTGCGTCATGCACCGGCGTCAGATGTCTGTTCCGAAAGTAGTGCTGTCGCACGAGGTAGCGAATGCGAGCTTCTTCCTTGCACTCGCCTTGCTCGGAATGCATTTCCGGCTCCTTTACAAAGAGCCGAATCACGTGCCACTGCTAACCTGCATTTGATAGGCATGTTCGACTCCAGAAGTTTTCTAGATGGGTTCTTGCTTAGTTAGCGAGAACCATCGATGGACTTCTGGGAGCCTGACTGTGCCGCAGCATTCTTAGCCGCAACTCGCTTGCACGATCCGAGACTGAACCCGGGGCGACAGCTTCGGATATTGGTGGTCCACGTGGAGCCGTTTCAAATTCCAATTGTCGCAGAACTTGTGATTCAACTACCGGTACGGAAGGACGTTCGATTTCCACTGGACTGGCTTCGTCCAAGCGAACTCGAACCAGCCGCGCATCGAATACCTGTGAGCCACTTCGCTCATCATCGCCAGACGAACCAATCTGCACCGCGTATTCAGGTCGAGCGCCCTCACGGATCTTTCCCAGCGGATCTTCAACAACAAGAGCGCTAGCGCCCGCCGAGACATCCTCGACTTCGTGCTTCTCAGTGGGAACAACCGGGAATTCGCTATCGGAGACAGCGGCGTCGTTGGTCAGAACAGGCGAATTATCTGAACTATGGCTAGAGCTCGTTCGTGACGTGGTAACGTCAATTGCTGCCGCGTCATTCGATCTTAATTTGGCATGTTTGACATACCCGTCCTGTGTTCGCGCAGGTGTAGCAACCTTGGGACGACGAGCCTTACGAGCCGGCAGGCGATCACTTTGTGCTTCGGGTGGAGCCTGCTGACGCTGTGCTGAAGTATTCGAAGTACCCGCCGGTGGCAGAGCCACGCCCGTGTTCACTACCTGCTGAAGACGTGCAACGGGTGCAGTCACAACTGACCGCGAAGTACTCGCTCGATGCCGCGGCAAAGTGGTTCGGAAGACCCACCGGAAACTGCCACCCTCGGCTGCAGCGGGCGCTCGCCCCACAACCAACGTTTGCACTGAAGCGACTAAATCACGAAGCACCTCGCTGCTTAATGATCCGGCAAGCTGTTCGTCCAAAGTAAGGATGACCTTCACGTCATCGACTTGATCCACTTCCTGAGGCCCTGGCTCCTCCAGAGGCGGCATAACTTTTGACCACGGAACCGGTCCAACAAATGGCGTCTGGGTGGGCGACGACTGGATATCATCTGCGATCGTAAAGTCGTAGTGGAAACGTGGCGGCTCGACTGAATGCAGATAAGGCTCTTCGATTCCTGCTTTGTATTCTCCATTTTCCGATGCGAGCACGTCGGCTGAAGGCGGCTCTTCAGACGTGAACGCAACAAAACTCTGGTCACTCGTCACAGGAACCGAACCAACCGCATCCGGCTGGACATCAGCGATGACCAAATAGTTTGAGTACGCTTCAGCTAAAACGACTTCGACGCTTGTCGGTTCCTCAGCCGATACCGCCCCAGAATCAAACTCGACGTTCGAAGAACTGTCCAGAATAGCCGGCTGGACGACCTGGGCAGCGGACAGTGAATCGTAGGTATAGGAGAGTTGGACATCGGCGTCCGAGTCACCATCTGTTCGTGATTCCGCATTGACGACATGAACGTCGACAAAACGAACGTCTGCTCCGTCAAGGAAAATCAGTCGATCTTCACGACTCGTCTGCTGCAGCACCCGACCGTCTTCAAGTGCCTGAGCGACCACATCAGCAGACGGAACACTGTCGGCAACCGTCAGATCGACTGCCAGCTGCAGCGTGGTGAGAACAATTCGTCGCTCAAGCGTCTCTACGATTGAATGACCGGCATCACGGTCACCGGATCGAGCTCGACGCTTTCCCGACTGCGCAGCAAGACTTCCTTCACCAAGCTTCTTTGGCAAGTTCCGAATCAGTCTTGTGAGACGACGCAGCGTCACGGAGTGGGATTCTCGCGATAGGTCCAGTGCACAGTGAGCTTAAACTCTCACCAACTTAACAGGGACCAGAACCCAGACTGATTCCACAGAAAACCAGCTTTTTGCAGAATCTTAGCAGTTTGGTTGGAACTGCCCTTCAGGCAGCTCCACATTCCCATTACTGCCGCGATACGTTTTGCATGCGTTCCTGCAACGATTGACTTAGCCGTTCAATTGGAACGCCAGCAGACTGCAGTTGCCGATAGAGTCGAACGTCAAAGCTTGTCTTGTAGTTCGTTGTCGGATCCGGATCGTCGCCACTCGCCTTCAGATCCGCCTGCCAGTCCGCGAGAACAGCGCTTGCGACTGAACCGGGAACACCAGTCAATCGCTGGTTCACTTTCTCACGGAACGAAACACGCGCCCCTTCTCGATCCGAAAAGATCTCGCTGATCTGCGTCAACAGATTGTCGCGACTGGCTTGAGACGGAGCGTTTTCCGTTGGGCGGTTCAATTCGTTCCAACCATTCCGCAACTGCTGGAACCGACCGAGCACGTTTCCAACTTCTTCCGGCAGCGACGACTGAACTTGATTCACAAGCTGTTCGCGTTGCTCCGGTGTGGCGTTGCGATAGGCATCTGCAGCAGATTGCTTTAGCTCACGGCTCATCGAAGTAGGCAACGCGCGAATGAAGCCCTCCAACGTTGCCGGCGCGTTGGACCCGCCGCCATTGGCAATGGGTCCATTATCTGAATTTGTACCCGAACCCTGACCTGCTCCGCGAATTTGGTCCCAAAGACCATCGAGAGCTCCACCGCCCGACTGCGCGGCATCTTCGACCTGGTCTCTTATGTCGCCAGCATTCTGGTCGGTGTTTCCAAAGAGGAAGTCATCAGCAGAACCGCCGAAGGGATCCAACTGGCCAGAATCGAGATCGCCGTCGTGCGAGTGATTCGGATCTAACTTCAACATGTACGGTTCAAGAATCTGAGCAAGTTCTTTGGGAAGAACCGGTTCCAACTGATTCATAACAATCGCAGCAGCCCGACCACTCTTCGAGCCCAGCACAGTCTCTCTCGCGCGTTCTGAAAGTGTGATGATGAAGAACGTACCAACAAGACAAATCAGCACGCCCTTTACAAAACCAAACAGACCACCAAGGTGCCGGTCGTATTCCTTGAACTTGGCTTTCTCAATCCAGCCATGCAAGACACGCGCGACGCCGAACGAGAGGAACGAGAATCCAAGATACAGAACCAGCATCGCGATCCAACGATCGAGCGGCGGCTTGGCCTGAGGAGCGAACTCCTGAATCTTTGGAGCCAGCTTGATGGAAAACGATTCAGCAAATCCAAAGCACAGGACCAAAGCAGCAATCCACGCAAGCTGCCACACGAACCCGCGCTGAAGCCCGCGGAAGGTCGTGAATATCAGAACCCCGATTACGAGGAAGTCGAACCATGTGAGTGTCATTGCGTACCATCCCTGGTAGTGTGCCTTTTGCCCGGAGGAAGTATATCGCTTCAACCGATTATCGGAAAAGAGGAACTTTTCGCTGCCGAGAAGTGCTTTCCGGCAGATTCGGACGCCAGTGGGCGGCAAGTCCCCGCCCCATCACCACTCCAGTTCGAAGCAAGACGCCGATGTTGTCTACATCCCAAACCGCTTGTACCAGATCTTCAATTCGCTGATTGGCGAAAAGAAGTCAGCCCGCAGTTCCGTCGGTCGTTTCGAGATGGAAAGTGATGACAAACCACCCTTCTCTTCGACCGCCGGTTTGCCGGTCATGGCATTGACGATACTGATTACTTTGGCGGCTTCGAAGTGCCATTCCGCCAGCCGCTGGCTGCCAGCGCGCTCCCGAAATTGACCCACGTATTCATTCCGACTGAGGGTCTTGTCACCGGCCTCGACTGAAGCGATCACACGGTCCAGCAAAGTCTGATCTGAACCAAACATGACGACAACGTGTTTCTCAAGAACCGCGAATCGCATTCGTTTCCATTCTGACCCGAACATCGGCGTGAGCTGCTTGTTAAGACGGTCAGTCGCTGCGCCGGGTTCAAGAAGAATCTCGACGACCGGACGCTTCGGCTTCTTTGCGTTTCGCCTGAATAAGAACTGAGGCTTCATCGCTTCGAACAAACCGTTGCGACGATTCTTCATTGATTCCCGACGAATATCACTACGAATCCGTCGAGCAAGTTCTGCGGCTCTGGGGGCCAGATCAATCGCCCCCAATTTGTCGGCCTTATCCAGCGATTCAAGCGCTGGTTGCCCGACGATTCGAAGTTTGGTCGATGCCGCTCTGCGTTCCTGCTCGACTTCGGAACCGAGACTAGCAACAAGCCGATCGATCTCTGCGTAGTCAACCGGTACGTTGCTCACGCGGAGATCTCGGGCCAACCTTGCTGATACGAATGACGACAAAGAACGCAGCTCTGTGACAAACTGCTCTGGCGTTCCGTTCGGTGTGATTACGGCAACCAGCCCCATCGCGCCGTGAGCTCGCATGTCGCTTGTTGTGTAGGCAGCGATATTGGAGTGATCAATTTGGGCCGCCGCATCTCGAAACAGCTCGCCAATGGCAGACATCTGGAACTCGGATAGCCCGTTACTGAACCAAAACAGAAACGAAGCACGCAACAGCTCGCGGATCAGCTCGGGAGAACTTTCAGACATGCCTTGCACACTGCTGGCGGCGATCAGGTTTTCAGTCGGTATCCCAACCAGTTCAGATTCACCTTCACCAACCAATTGCGTCAAAGCATCACGCAACTGCGGCCTGTCTGCGAAGTTTAACTTTGCCTGTGTGTGAATTCCCTTGTCGAACTTCAGAGTAAAACGAAAAGCATTGACATTCTGAACCAAGACCTCGGCGATCGCTTTTGTCTTCGCGTTCGCCTTCTCTCCGAAAATGTCTTCAAACCATGTATCCCGGTTTCGATCTGCATCTGCGACGTTTGCAGAGATATGAACAATCAGATCTTTGTCAGCCAGCTCCTTGCGTTGGCTGGGGCTAAGCGTTTGGTGAAGAGTCTTCTTTCCGGCAAGTTTGGTAAGAACTGCTTCCTCCCGAGAAAACCACAGGCACCTGTCGCGAAGCATGAAAAAGCCATCACGCGGCCAGCTCGCGAAGGAACCCGCGACAATCTTCTCTCCCGCAAGATCCGCAGGCCTCAAGTCAGTCCTCGCGAGCATCTTGTCCAGATCGGATACAGCCATCATCATCGACCAACGGTCTGCAAGAACGTCGCCGTCCGGCATAACTAAAGCCCATGGACCGGTAATATCGTAACCTTCAGGAAGGCCCAGAGAGCTTGTCAGCAGCGCAACCAGGGAGCGTGGTCTTGCTATTGGATAGAGCTTGATCTCTTCAGCAATCGGTTCGCCTCGATCAATGAATCGTTGCACGTTGGGAATGATCACTGTAAATGAATCTGCCCGGATAAGCTTCAGAAAGTCCTCCTCACCCCATGTGGACTTCGTTGCTTTTTTTGTTGGCGATGAGCCCGACTGTGACGGAGTCGATTCTTGAGCAGGAAGGAGCATCGGCCCTGCAAGCAGGAGAGCCAAAGCCGCTGTCAGAGTGCGTGACATAGCAGCAAACCTCAAACATGAAGTGACAGAAGAAGCACAAGTAACCACAGCGTGAATTAGCGTGGTAGCGTTCTCACTAATCTCTTACGAAACAAGTTGGTTCGTAGTTTCGCATCTCATGCAGAAGATGTCTTGCTGGTTCGCGACTTGAATCGACGAATCAGTGCCATCAGCCCAATAGAACCAATAGCAATGTAGACCGGCGCCACCGAGTCTCGGAACCGGACAGAACCGTAGAACAACAACGTGGTCGCCAGTGTCACCCAGATCGCAAGTCCGGCGATCTGGCTTCGCCACCAATCACGTCTGCCTTCGACAATGATGCCAATCAGAACCAACGGCCCGGCAATACACCACGCGGCAGCGAAGGCGTACTTCAACAAGACGTTCGACGTATCGGCCACAGGCGATAACGTTCGACTCAACTTCATTGCCGTGAGATACGGCATGTCTGCGGCATGCTCTCGAACAAAGTCCTTACCGTATTTCCAAGCCAGTTCGTTAAGTTCTTTCTCTGTGCCAACGAAGGGATGGTTCTCGTCGGCCAGGTCTTCCGTCTTAATCCACGAACCGGGAGCCGTGTTCAAAGTCTGTTCGTTGTGAGCTCCCCAAAACGTGTACGACCCGACACTGGAAAGCATCGGCGCGCCGATTTGAACTTTGTTGCGAATAACCAACGGAAGCAAAATCAAAACGCATGTCGCAGAGACGATAGCCACCTTCTTAAGCCGCACGGTGCGGCGGTCTTTGTAGACCATCGCCAGGATCCAAAGCAGACAGACTGCGACAAGAACGTTCGGCCGTACCAACGCGGTCACTCCCCAACATACACCGGTTCCAAACGCTGTGCTGACCTTCGAATCACGTTCAAAGCAATGCAAAGTTGAAAGCGTCGCCAGCGTCACGCATAACGCGTACGGCACCTCGCTCACAAAGTGCATGCAGTAGTACGCATGATTCGGATAAATCGCCAACGCTGCACCCGCAGTCACACCGGTTCTTCTGTCCGCCAGTTGGGTCGCCAGCGATGCCGCTGCGAGACAGGTCGCCGCCGACATCAAGCAGAACCAAATGCGACCAGCTGCGTAGCTTCGTCCAAAAACCGCATAAACCGGCATCAACGAAAACGATGTCCCCGGCATTCGGCGCGCGGTTGGAATTCCGTGCCAGCTGTAGCCTTCACCAGCCAACGGCTTCCACGCCAGAGCTTCGTACTCAATCTGGTCCGGCTGAGCATCGGCATCCGGAGGCGACCCAAGCCCAACAAATCCAGCAGCCAACGAAACCCGAATGGCAACAGCCACCAGGAAGATCGCCAGCAAGCTTAGCTGGTAGTTTTGATTGTTCATCTTCGCGTCAACCATGAGCGAAGTTTGGCTCGAATTGAACCGCAGCGAAAGCCTGGCTTTCTGCCATTCCCAAACTTCAGTGTGATCTCAATGACCAGAATTCGTGTTATGATGCTGCGTATCAGAGGAGAACACATATGGAAGCTCGCGTTTGCGAGAAGTGTGGAATAGAAACAGCTGAAACCGTGGATGGACTCTGCGGCCAATGTCAGTCCATTCACGCCCAAACACTTGCACCAGAACCATCAACGCCCCCTCCAGAGGCAGACACGCAACAGCCACTGGATGGCGAAGCGTTCGGTGAGTATGAACTGATAGAAGAAGTCGCCCGAGGCGGTATGGGTGTCATTTACAAGGCACGACACACGAAGCTAAACCGCATCGTCGCAATCAAAATGATCCTCAGTGGCCGCTTTTCGTCGGACGAGGAACTCCAGCGGTTTCACATCGAAGCCGAAGCCGCCGCGAAGCTGGATCATCCCGGAATCGTCCCCGTCTATGACATTGGCGAGGTCGATGGCCAGGCATTCTTCGCGATGAAGTTCATCAATGGCACTTCACTAGCAGACCACGTTGGTCGCTTGCGGAGCGATTCACGCCAAGCCATTCAGCTGCTTTCCAAAGTTGCGACGGCCGTCCATCATGCTCACCAACGTGGAGTGCTGCATCGCGATCTCAAACCAGCAAACATCCTCATCGACAGCGACGGTGAAGCTCTCATTACAGATCTTGGTCTCGCCAAGAACGAACAAAGCAACAGCAACCTGACGAACACGGGCGCGGTTCTTGGAACACCAAGCTATATGCCGCCGGAACAGGCTTCCGGAAACGCGATCATCACAACTGCCGTCGATGTCTACTCCCTCGGCGCGATCATGTATGAGTTGCTGACAGGGGTACCGCCGTACCAAGGCAAGACAGCCATTGAAACCGTCATGCAGGTTTTGGAAGGTCCGCCAGAAGCACCGCATCGTTTGCAAGCAGACATTGATCGTGACCTTTCCATGATCTGCATGAAATGCCTCGAACCCAATCCAGACGCGCGATATGCGTCTGCCGCTCAGCTGGCCGATGATATGAACTCGTGGCTGGCTGGCGATTCCATCAGTATCAAACCTCCGTCGGTGGCAGAGAGGGCGAGGCGATGGTTCAGGAAAAACAAACGGCTGGCCTACAGCGGATTCGCCGTCGCTGTTGGAATTCTTATTACGCTACCGTTCGCTCTTGATCTTGTCGCGTCGCAACAGTTTGCCGGAGTCTACGATCGATTTCCGGAATCCGAACGGCCTCTGCTGTTCTCTCTCAGTACGAAGCTACCGGAATGGTGGGGATTGGTTGCTGCGCTATTCTTAGTGCTAGTGCTTTGGCCATCTATCGGCTGGCTTATCGCGAGGATGGCAGAGCCAAAATCTGTTCTGCAAGCAGCGATCGCAGGCGCGAGAACTTCGCTGTTCCTTTGCGTCATGCTTGGGCTTTTGATGGGATGGCTTATCGTTGGCCGAACGGTAGCCACGGCGTCACAACGTCAGACCAGAACGCTCGCCGAAGCCGTTTGGCCGTCCGACAGCAAAGGGACGATAGAAGAGAAGCGAGAGGCGGCAGAAGCAATGTATGAGGGCCTCGACCAGATTCCGGTAGCCGAGAGAGCCGACGTTGTCACGGCCAGGATGAAAGCCGACCAAGTTGCAATGGCTCCGCTGGCAATGGGAGTCTTTCTGTTGGTCTTCGCGATTCTGTCAGTACCGGTGATCTACGGTACAATTCTTGGCTACGTCCTGATTCAGCGGAAGAATCATTTCATACTTGGATATTTTCGGTACATCGTAGCGTGGTGGACGGCCTTATTCGGAACTGCCATGGCTTTCTCACTGGTTGTCGGAGGCAACGTTCGATTTAACAACAGCAGTCGAGCAGCAAGCATCACACCGCGGCTGGTCATTCTGACACTCGCAGCCCTCGTTACATGGCTGCTACTGAGACGCTGGAAGCGCGACAAAACCGATCCTCTCAATTCAAATCCAGCGCTCTCCAGCGTTAACTGAAACGAATTGAAGCAGAAGGCGTGAAACCAATTCCAAAGATGAAACGCATCGACCTTCAAATACGAGAATACTCGCCGGATGATCGTGAAACATGTCTCGCAATCTTCGACACGAATCGACCTAAGTACTTCGCTGAACACGAACGCGAAGAGTTCGCGGGGTGGCTCGACAAAACCGATCGGCCGTCGTACTCCGTGTTGGAACTGACCAACGAAGTTGTTGCCTGCGGCGGCATTTACCTGGATGAAGTCAGAAACCAAACGGGCCTCGCATGGGGAATGGTGCGAAGCGACTTACATTCGCAAGGCATCGGACGTGTCCTCACCGAACTGCGAGTCCAGCAAATGCAAACCGAGTTCCCAACGCTCAAGCAGTGCCTCGAGACCTCGCAACACACATTTCAGTTCTACGAAAAGATGGGGTTCCAAACCGTCGAAATTACTCCGGACGGTTTCGGCCCCGGTATCGATCGATACGACATGGTGCGACAGTAGGCAAATGCTCTCACGCTTGAGGCCCCAATGACTCAAGAGCATCGGCCAACCGAACTTCAACGTCTCCCTGCGAATTTAGCTTAGAACAGCATTGCGATGCCTGAACCGCCTCCCCTTCCGGCAGATCACGCCGATACACGTGAAATCGTTAGTAAAACGGACAATCACGTCTTGTCCGAGACTGCCGCAGCAAATACAGAAGCGGTCCTCTCAAATTCTCCCTCCCACCTCTCACTTCAATACACCCCTCTCACCAGACGGCATCGGACGTTGCTGGCTGGCTTTGGTTTCTTCCTGCTATGCGGATTTCTGCTGGCTGCCTATCTCAAGCCCAGCCCCGCCGGTTTTGGAACACATCGAAGCCTTGGACTGCCACCTTGTTCGTTCATCGTCATGTTCGGAAAACCATGTCCCAGCTGCGGAATGACAACCAGCTTTGCACACTTCGTGCGTGGGCAACTGCCATCATCACTGCGAGCGAATGCAGCAGGAACGATACTGGCAGCGACTTGCGTTGTGCTGATGGTCTGGTCGTTTTGCTGTGCATGGTCCGGCCGATACGTCTGGTTCAGCGAACCGGTCAACCTGCTGGCCTACGGGCTAAGCGGGCTCGCCGCAATCACGCTGTTGCATTGGGTGTGGCGACTTTGGCTTGATGGCTATGTCTGAACACACAGGGAACCGAACCGTCTCCATCACCATCCGCACATGCCTGTGCGCGATGCTTGTAATGGGCGTTGTCGGGTGTCGTTTTAATGTAGGTGTCTTGAGGAGCGTTCTGGGGGATACGCTTGTCGCCAGTTCATTCGAGGCGAGGACTGGTACAGATCTCACGAAGAGTGAAGATCGACTTCTAATCCTCTGCACGGCCGGACAATCGGTTCTTGATGAATCGGCATCATTGCCAGTTGACGTCGTAACGAAAGTTGCCGGCCACTTACGGGTACGCGGCATAGACGTTGTCGATCCAGACGAGGTTGCCAACTGGCTCGATGATACCGGTAGCCTTGACGACATGAGTGGACTCGCGACAGAACTCGAAGCAGACTACATAGCCGTCATTCAGCTGCAATCTCTTAGCCACAAAGAATCCGGCAGCATCGACTTATTCAAAGCACGGGCCACCGGGCGCATCGCCGTCTACGAAGTCGTCCACGACGAAGAAAACCGCATCGCCATGCGATACGAGACAGCACTCAACGAGAGCTATCCGCGTGCCTCGCCGATTGCAGCACACACAACGTCGGAAGGCATGTTCCGAAAGCAAACTCTGGACTACCTCAGTGAAGTGATTGCTCGGCAGTTCCACAGCTATCACCCCCGCGAAACGATTTAGAACAGCACAACAGTCTCGCGGCCAATGGCGGTCTCGGCTCAAAACCGACAGACCGGTTCAACGGTCTTTTCAAACTCAGACTCGACACACCAGCTCGCAACAACCTGCTGCTCAAAAGGCTTACGAATGGATTCCACAGCCAGACTTTCAAAGCATTCACGCTGGTGCATGTACCCATTGCTCGCGGCGCTAATGGTCGTTGGTATTTCCGGCTGCAAGCAATTCATCCTGCTTTCGTACCTCATTGGCGGTCCGCCATCGATTGAGCCAGTCTTTAGTAAGCAGACGGGCACGTCGCTTACCGACTTCGGCGTCAAAGTGGCAGTCGTGTGCTATGCAGAAGACGAAATCCTCTGGGACTTCGACAAGGTGGATCACCAAATCGCCGCAGCTGTGACTCATCAACTGCGACGAAAGAAAGTCGACGTTATCTCGCCCGACCGAGTCCGCGCATGGCTCGATCAGAACCCTGACTGGGATCGCCCACAGGAAATCGGCGCAGGCCTTGTCGATGCAGACGGACTCAACCCAACGCACATCATCTACATCGACCTGCTTGAATACGACCTCTTCGAACCCGACAGCGCCAACCTTTATCGGGGCCGCTCGGAAGCGACGGTGAGCGTCTTCAAGATGGATGAAGACGGTGAAGGCGACGGACAAAAGATCTTCGACAATGACCTTCAGTCGAAGTACCCACTACTGACACCAGAATCCAGTTCGGCAGTTTCCTACTCCGACTTTCGCGGTCGATACCTTGTCCGCCTGAGCGAAGAAATTGGACGATTGTTTTACGAACGATACGCAGGCGACGACATCCCTGACGGTGCGTAGTACCCCAGCCACGTGTCAGCGGCGAACTCATGCGAATGTCGAACAGGAATGTCGAAGACGGGGTGAGGCAACCGCCTGACTCTGTCGCAGACATTATCCTGCTGCATTAGTTCGCGACGGTGCTCAAGGCCAGGACGCACATCAGAGCGCCGGCGGCAGTTCAAGTAGCGAAGAAAAAGCTGCAACAAGTGCCGAACCTTCGCTCTGCCGAACCCTCTTATTCGTTACGTCCGGTCATCGCGTAACGTAACGCAACGACCAACGGAGTGGTCCGGATCGCACGCTGACTACCTCGCGTGTTGAGAACCCAACGACAGCGCGCTCTCCGCGCTTCTGTGTTTGCTGGCAACCATCTCCATCTTTGCTGGGTCTATTCAAAGAGGGGACCATAAACATGATGCTACTTTACGGACTGGTGCGCGGTCTTGTGTCTGTGCTTCGCTGGAAGGCCCGACGCGCTCAGGTTCGCGCGAAGGCTTTGTACGAACAACTGAAGTCTGCCTTCGAATCAATCGAGACAGACTGCAAAGCAGAAGAAGTATCCCTGGGACGACCAGTCGACTACACCAGTCAGCTGCGCTTGCTGAAAGCTTTCGAGAAGTCTGAAACTGCTCGGCAGCAATGGCTTCGGACAGAGAAGCGTGTTGAGAATCGCAAGAAGTTGACAGAACGGGTCAACGGATTCCAAAACGCTCGGCTACCGTACACGTTCGGTTTGATTGACATGACAGTCGTCATGCGAGCAATCGAATACCTCGGTATGCCACAGCTCGGACCAGAACAGATCGTTGAAACTGTCAAGATCTGGGTAAGCTAATCCACCGCGAGTCATCCAGCAGATGGCTCGCGGCTTATTTCGTTTGTGTGACGCTACCCCAGAAACTCAGCGTCGCCGAAGCCACGGCAGTTCGATGCCGAAATACGCGAGACTGCTAAGTAGAACCGCTGTCGCCGTCGCTTCGTCCAGGTTCCCGACAAACGGAATGTTGTCGGGCAGGAACTCAAAGACACCAGCCCCCGGGTTGATCAGATAGATGATCGACAAGAGCGTAAGCGCCGCCGCAAGCAACGACTTTCCAGCCGTTCGTTCCGACCGCGCGGGAACGTTGGTCTGCTGTGAATCGCTCACATCAAGTCTGGATACGGCAGTTACGCATACCCATCTCAAGCTTCTTCAAACCCTGAGCGGTAATCTGTGTTGAAGTGATACAAAGCCGTTCCAATTGCTTCATGCTCTTAAACTTCGTGACGGCCTTATCTGTAATCGCACAGCCACGAAGACTTAGATTCTCGAGCCTTGGTAGCTCAACCAATAGAGGAAGCCCTTCGTCGGTCACGTCCGTTTCGTTGAGCTCAAGCCACTCAAGATTCTTCATCCGCTTCAAGTGCTTCAGCCCTGCATCGGTAACCTTGGTTCCACGAAGCCAAAGCCGATCGAGCTTCGTGAGCCCCTTCAAGTGAGCTAGCCCTTCATCTGTGACTGTGGTATCTCGCAACAAGACCGTGTTGAGGTTCTTGAGATCTTTAAGATGAACCAATCCGGCGTCCGTGACCTGCGTTCCGCTTAGCCCCAATGCGACCAAGTACTTCATATCGGTCAGGTGCTTGAGCCCTGAGTCATCGACGGCTGTGTTTGCCAGATACAGCTCTTCAAGCTCGGTGAGCTTCTTCAGCGGCTTCAACCCCGCGCCGGTAACCTTTGTCTTTGACAAAACCAGTATCTCAATCTTCGCGCAAGCTGCGGTGTAGGCCACGCCTTTGTCTGAGACAGCCGTCCCAGAGAGCGTTAGCTTCCGCACGTTCTTGAGGTTGCCGATATCGGCCATCCCCAAGTCGGTGAGTTTCGTCCCGGCCAGGTTCACGTCTTTGAGACGCTTCAGCCAGTTGAGCAACTGCATTGTTGCATCAGAAAACTTGGGTCCCGAAAAACTAATCTTCACCACGTCGCCGGCTGAATTCAGTCCGAACGTGGCCCCTTGCTCCTTGAGGGCTCGTCGCGCTTCTTCTTCGGTTGTAATCGGGGCTGGTCCGTCGCTCATCACACGTCCACTACATGAACAAAATACTGCATGCCAACCGGGCATTTTAGTGAAAGGAGAGCCTTTCCTCAAATGCTCCCCAGAACTTGGAGACAAGCATTTTTGGGGGAACTTAGAGGCCCACTCGGATTGCCATGGAGAATTCTTGAGAAAGACCAGCTCGACGCGCTAACTCATCGACTCTGCAGGCTGCCTGAAGGTCGCTAAAACCGAGCTCTCCGTTGCCGATGAAACCACGAGAATACGCAAAGCGATCAGAGTAACCCGGGATCACAATTTGCAAATCAGCCGAGCTCACAGGTTCGTCAACCAGCCAGTTGGTGTGGGCAGCAATGTTGTTTGTGCAGTTGTTGATGAGCGAGTGGTAGAACTCAGGCTGCTCGCGAATCGCTTCGGCTCGGCGAGCGATATCGCGAAAAAGAGCCTGTGTGTGAGCCGCATCGGCATTCACTGGATAAAGGAAGACCCGGTCGTTCGGTCGGTGAATCGTCCGCACGCCAATCACATCGCGTTCGTCGCCAATGACGTAGATCAACTCAAACTGTCGATACAGCCCCTGGATTGGTGAGAACACTTCTCCCCGCTCACGCCGGATTTCGACGGACACACAAAAGTATCGCGGTCCGTCGGGACCATCGACCTCGAAGCTTAGGAATGTATGAGCCAGACCTTCCCACGTCGTGAATCGTTGAACGCCAAACCAAACTCGCTTCAAATCAGCGATCGGAAAATCAAACTCACGATAGTTTGCGTCGTAATCGAGTTCTGATCGATATTCGCAATGTCGGAAATTCGAAATGGTGACAACGTCTTCTTCAATCCGAACCGAAGGAACCCTCGCGTGATCTTTGGCCCACGGACGATTGTGTAACGGAGATCGAAGCAACAGCAACACGCAGCCGACCAACATCAATGCCCCTGATACCGCGGCCCAATGGCGTCGTCTTCGATAGCGCCACGACAGGAATACGGCAATCGCAACAACCAGCAGTGTCACCATCCAACAAACAACTGCGGGCAGCCAATCAGCAACACCAAAGTGTATGGCACCGAAGGACCACAGACCGGCAGCCAACGCAGTCAATCGCACAAACGCTCCACAACACCCCGCGATGATGCGTTTCATCTGCTTTGAAGCCGATCGGGAATCTGTGTCGGACACCGTCATCAATGCAGTTCAATCCGGTCGACAAACTTGACGTTCGCGCAGGTGTCCAGAATGGCCGTCTTGCACTCGGCGGCATCCGGAATAAGAAACCGAAATGGCCCACCCTCCTGCGGTGTTAAGGGACCTGTGTCGCCGTCGAACCAAATCAACCCAACGGCTGCCGCATCAGCAAGCGGAAGCCTGGCAGAGAAGCCATCACTGGCAGACGTTAAGACCATTTCGGTCGCATCGCCAATCAAGTCTGCTAACAGAACCGATACCGGCACCGCACGACCTTTGCGGTGGGAACACAGATTTGACAAGTCGACAACTTCAGAGCGACCAGCAAGTTCCGTCTGCGTGAACTGTCTGGTCTGCTTTCCGACGATCGTTAGAACATCAGTCATCGCCCTGCCCCCTTTGGAACCAACACTCGAACACGATGGTTACTGCTATCACCCACGAACACGCGACCGGTTCGATCGACGAAGACACCATGTGGCCGGTTCAGAGAACATTTCAGAGAATCTCCATTGGGGCCGTCGCCCGGCTTTCCGGTACCGGCGATCGTTTCAATCTTCCCCGTTGCTTTGCGGACAACACGGATCGTATGACTCTCCGTATCGGCAAGGTAAATGTCACCGTTGCGGGCAACCGCGACTCCCTTGGGCCCGGATAGCAACGCATCAACCGCTGCGCCGCCATCACCGGCGTATCCTTTGCGGCCAGTCCCCGCAACGTGATGCAATGTCTGACGCGCAAGATCAATTCGATAAACCGCGTTCCCTTCGCGCAGTGCGAGAAACAGATTTCCGGAGCGGTAATCCAACGCCCTCGGTCCATTCAACGGCGTCCCTTTCAGAACCGCGCCGTCTGGAGTTCGTTTCTGTTCTCCGGTTCCAGCAAATGTGCTTATTACCCCGGTTTTCAAATCGACTTTCCGAACGCGATGGTTTCCGATGTCGCAAATATAGAGATTGTCTTTTTGATCGAGTGCAATCGAATGCGGCCGTTTCAGTTTCGCATGAACCGCTGGCCCGCCATCGCCTGAAAACCCTGGCTTACCAGTCCCCGCAACGGTCGATATCTTCCCGCTTCGGGCATCAACTCGACGCACAACATGGTTCTTCATTTCCACGAAAAACATGTTGCCCTTCTCATCAAACCGCACCTCATACGGTTCGTTCAGCCGGGCTTCCGTCGCCAGTTGACCATCACCCGAGTAACCAAGCTGACCCACACCAGCGACTGTGCGAATCTCCCCGGAATCCAAATCTACGCGTCGAACCAAGTGTCCGACCGTCTCACAGACATAAAGACCACCATCCGGGCCAACAACAAGACCAAATGGGCCCCCTACCGACACTCGAATGGCATCGCCGCCAGGCCTAGACGGAGCCCGCCCATCCCCAGCGACGGTTCGAACAACAAATTCTGTACATTCCGGCTTACTGAAAACCGCCATTGCGAGGAGAAGAATTACGGTTCTCTGCAAATAATTAGTGCAAATGAGCGACATACAGATGTTCTGTAGCAGTTAAAAATCAGTGAAAATCACGGAAACAACCGTGGCAAACGGACTTTTTCGCAAATAATTACGTAAAACCGGTAAACCTCGCCGGGACAGCGGCGTCATTCCGTATACGAGTAAGGATGGCTAGTGACCAACGACGAAAGGAAGCAACCATGTTGGTATTATCGCGGAAGAAGAGTGAATCGATCGTGATTGGTGATGACATCACGATCAAGGTCGTACGCATTAGCGGCGGTCGCGTTCGCATTGCGATCGACGCACCTCAGCACGTCAAGGTATCGCGGGGAGAACTTTTCGACCCAGCGATGCTTGCGTCTGAACCCTCAGACGACCTCGAGCACTTCGAATATGCAGTGTCTTAGCATCGGGTAGGACTAGGGGACTCAGCTCGGCTGACAATAGACCCCGAGAGCGAGCGGAGAACTTCTGCGCCCAGATTTCGTCTGCTGACCGAGGGTGCAAATTTCCTCGGTCACCTCCGCTCAGAGAAGGTTCGAGCAAGAGCATCACGACGATAACTCTGGATAAACCGCCCGTGCGGCGATGACCATCCCGATGAACACCATCCCAACGTCGCCGCCGCACCCGGTCAAGCGGAACGCTTGCTAGACCTCCTCGTCTACGAATGTGATGTGTCGGAAGTGGTGCTGCTCTTCAAAAGACGCACCCAACGCGCCAATCACGATGCTGAGTGATGCAGCGATGCCAGCAAATCGAACGTAGTGCGACCAATTGATCGTTCTCGGATCGCCCTCGAGTCCTCGGACCGAATGAGCCCACTCGGCGACCAGGTTCTTCGGAAACAGAAGTTCGCCGGCGACAAAGATGGAACCAAACATGATCGCAAACATGGTGATCATTCCGCAAAGCACGACTGCAGAGACGGTGAGGTTCGTCACAACTCGCTGCTCTGTCAGTCGACGACGCTTTCGACGTACGAATAGTTGCTGACGACGCGATACAAACGCCGTTGTCAGCACGACCGCAGAGACGCCCAGCACAATCACTGTCGGTGTCGATTGCGACAACGCGAAGTCCCATGCTTCGGCGGTCATGATAAAAATCACGACCGCAGAGACAGCTGCCGTCGTCAACCTGGCGAGTCTTCTCGGAAACTCCCACGGCTTCGCTTGCAACACTGAATCAATTACCTCTCCCCGATTCCGCCATGCACTGCGAAGGTAGAAACTCAGCGACGAAATCCGTGTCCCTTCTTCTTCAAGTCGGAGGTCGGCGATCTGCTTAAGCCAGCTACCGATTACCTGAGTCTGATCGTCTTCGAACCGGTTCATCTGATCCAGCTCAGC
>JBGCDN010000704.1:0-3049 GCA_045105495.1 Planctomycetaceae bacterium | reverse complement strand
CACGATCCCGGAGCAGGTCTGACTCTACAGATTGGAGATGCCGCACTATTGGCATCTCGAACCGGTATTCCGGTTGTCCACGACTTCCGCCGAGCCGACATTGCAGCCGGTGGTCAAGGCGCGCCGTTGGTGCCCTTGTTTCATCGGATGCTGTTTGCGGATCAAACGGAAGCCCACGATAAGATTTCCGTTTTGAACCTTGGCGGCGTGGCGAACCTCACGTGTCTCAGTCGAGATGGGGGTATTCGAGCGAGCGATACCGGGCCTGGTTGTGGTTTGTTGGATCAATGGGTTCAGCGGCATTTAGGGCAGCCGTTCGATGAAGGCGGGCGGCTTGCGTTGCAAGGAACCATTGTGCAGTCGGTTGTCGATACGGCTTTGGCAGATCGGTTCTTTTCACTCCCTCCACCGAGGTCAGCTGATCGACACCAGTTTGCGGTTCCCGGAATCGAATCTGTATCGCCAGCAGATGGAGCCGCAACACTATGCGCGATTACGGTTGGTGCGATCAGGGACTGCTTGATTGCAATGGAGTGCGAACCGAAAGCCCTTTACGTCTGTGGAGGTGGCGCGAAGAATGTGGTGTTGATGGAGATGCTTCGTGCTGAGTTCGAAAGAATCTTCGAAGCCGAACGCGTTGGCCTTCGAGGCGATTCGTTGGAAGCGGAATGCTTCGCATGGTTGGCTATTCGCAGGTTCCGTGGGCTGGCAACGTCGCTACCAGAGACAACCGGTTGTGAGCGACCAGTTGTCGGTGGTTCCCTCACAGGTCAGCGACGGTTGGCGTAGCGGGCCGGTTACTCGGCAGATTTACTTGGGATTTCAACGTCCACCCGAGCGGAAACAACTGCCGCAGGGTCATCACGCAATAGAAGCGACGTTGCGATTTCGGCGATGGAGCGCTGAACAATACCTTCGAAGAGTACTGTGTCGTTGTGGAAAATGCGGACTGGCTTGTCCAAATCGACGAAGTTGTCTGACAGCAGAACAGTGAGCTTCTTCAGATCTGATTCTTCGACGCGAATCTCGTTTCCGGCGACGGACGCGACGACACGGCTGCGATCCACACGATCTTCGTCTTTAACAGCCAACCAATAGAAGCGGCTGTGGGTCACGTCGTCTTGTCGCCAGACGATCTTGGTTGGAAACGGATTCCGCTCGAACTTCGCCATCCACGGAACAGCGACCGCGTCTTTTCGGTTCATCCAGTGTCCGAACTCGGGAAAGATCGTCACCTCATGCTGATAACCGTCCGGGTCTGCTTTGTGCAAGTCGGCCAGCTTCGTTTTCCAATCGGCCGCGATTTTGTTGCGTTTGTAGGCGGCGTCCTTCCCACCCATGAACAAGGTGAATCCGATGTTTCGCAGGCCATCGGGTTTCGTTTCGTTCGGATGACCGGCCATCATGGCTGCGGCAGCCAGGCGATCGGCCATGCGTGGTGCAAGCTGGTAAACGCCGTCACCGCCGGCAGAGTAACCCATGATGTAGACTCGGTTCGGGTTCACATCTTCGAAGACAATCATGTTCGTGATCAACCGATCGAAGAACTCATCAATGTGTCCTTGATGCCAAAGGTTCCACGTGTCGGTCGGAGCCCGAGGGGCGAGGTAGACGCCTTCTTTGGGTTGATACAGGCGTTTTTGATTCTCGTACTGTCCGTCATTCACTCGAGCCGGCGCGCCGCCACCTCCGTGCATTGAGATGAACAGACTTCGGCCATCTTTTGGTTTGTCGCCAAAGACCTTGTACCAAAACGGCATCTTGAGTTTGCCGATAACGACTTCCCGAGCCTTCATCTCCTCAGCGCGTTGCTTCTTCAACACTTCGCGCCGAGCCGACCAGAGCTTGGCAGCGGCATCTTGCGCCTTTTCTTTGGACACAGGCTGTTGGAAGAATTCCGGCAAGGCAGAAAGTGTTGTCGGTTCCAACGGATTTGACTTCAACCACTCATCCAGTTCCAACGCCTGTGCTACACAGAACTGAGGAGTGATCAAGACGCAGAGAACCAGTAGTCGCAGCATGAGGAAGCCTTTGGTCAATCGTTGAAGAATCCGCGGTGGCGAACCATCGATAGTGTGGCGGTTCGCGTCATATGCAGCAAATCACTCGTATCAGTTTGCGGCTGTCCGATGTTGGCTTCATTCAAAAGGCTAGAAGCCGGTGCATTTTCACTAGTTGTTGATGGTTTCCTTGCAATCGAAATGTTTGGCACGGCAGTTGCATTTCTAATGCGTATCGAAGTGAGTTCAGGCCCGCACTCGCTTTGTGAATTCGCCCGCCGGCTTCTGTCGGCGGGCGTTTTTTTGCGCTGATGGTTCTCGCGACTGCTTGTTTCCGCACCATCATGTTGAGCTGCACTCGGGAGCCATTTCGCTTAGCTCTGACTTCCTGGGATCAGACTTCGATTATCCCTAAGGAAATGCACTTCCTCGCTAACGACGATGTCCGCAAAGCCCGTCAAACCGATCTCGCGGCGACAGACTTCTCGATAGCCACCTTCCCAACGCAATCGCCGCACCCCGATGCAACTGGAAGTTGCCCTGGAGCCGAGCGGGTGGTTCGCATATCTTCCTGCCCTGCAAAGTTCTGAGGAAGTAAAGATGTCAGCTGAAATCCCGAAGGCGTACGAACCCAAAGCATGTCAGGAAAAATGGCTTGGCTGCTGGGAAGAACGCGGTTACTTCGACGCGAATCCGAATTCGGACAAGCCACAACACACCATCATGATTCCGCTGCCCAACGTCACCGGCGCGCTGCATATGGGGCATGCGCTGAACGGTACGGTGCAGGATCTCGTGACGCGGTGGAAGCGGATGCAGGGTTTCGAAGCTCTGTGGATGCCGGGAACCGACCACGCGGGTATCGCGACGCAGGCGGTTGTCGAACGCCGCATGCTGGAAGAAGAAGGTCTGACGCGTCACGACATCGGTCGCGAAGCTCTGGTCAATCGAATCTGGACCTGGAAGGACGCGTACGAGAAGCGCATTTTGAACCAGCTGAAGCAGCTTGGTGCTAGTTGTGACTGGCGACGGGTTCGGTTCACTCTGGA
>JBGCDN010000703.1:0-12331 GCA_045105495.1 Planctomycetaceae bacterium | reverse complement strand
CCAGCGAACCAATACGGACCACAAACGACATCCATCACGCCGTCGTTGTTGATGTCTCCGAAGCTCGCCCCCTCAGAGAAATAGGTGTCCGTCAATTGAACCCGGCGAAACTGATGCAGCACATGATCGTGGTCATGTGACGGTTCACGTCGCTGGCCATAGGCGAGAGTTTGAAACGAAAGCAAGGCGACGATAACAGTGCGTAACATCAGGTTCTCCTTACCTCGATGTTACCGCCAAAATATAAGAAAAGGCACTCTCGCGACTGGACGAAAGTGCCGAGACCGGCCGAATTCAATTCGTGCGACTTATGGGATGATCACGTCGCCCCGGACGCTCCAATGCAATGTCTTGATAGTCCGATTGCTGCGAGCGGTATCAATTACCCGGCCTTGAAAAATGATGTTTTGCCGCACTCTGAGTCCGGATAAGGATTCCCTGAATGGTGGCACGAACGTCAGCCCAACGAAGTCAGTGGCTCGATAAGTCCGACCGTTTGCCTGTGCCGGCAGATATCTGTCCTCGGGTGTTGTTGGGGATACCATCGTTGGCCGGTTCGATCGATAGCCGTAACGCTCAGTGCGGCCACCAATTACTTGTCCATCTTCCTTGAAGTTGGGGGTAAGTCCGCCCGGGACGCTGAAGGCATTGCCGGAGTTCATTACTGGTCCAGATGCTGTCCAGTTGCCCGATCGTGGCGTCGCGCCTCGATACGAGCCACGTTGAATAGTCGCTGTCCCTTTAATGTACTGTCGGTACTCGTAACGACTCGCATCGATACCGCGTGCAAACTCGACTACAACTCGGAACGATTTTTTCGCACTCCATCCGCCACCTGTCAGATTACGAAGCGCGAATGGAAGCATGGTGGTTGCACGAAATGATGTGATGGGAGTGGACATTGGCAGAGTTCCTTGTTGGTGCTTCTATTGGTTGCACCTACATCAGAAAGCCGAACGCTACCCCGACACCAATTCTGCCAGCTAAAGGTGCGGGCCGCCGTGTCAGTCCGAGTCGTCATCAACCAGCGGCAGGTCCCCTTCCATGGCCATCAGCTGTGCTTCGTGCGGATCAAGTTGATTGACGATCTTGTAGTTCCCGTTGCCCCAGCGGTAGAGATCTACCTGTTGGCAACGTGCGCTGCAAAACGGAAAGGTGCTTGGAGTCTCGGTTGGTAGGGAACCATCGCAGATTGGGCAGGTTTGCTGTTTGATCATGACTCTTGAAGGGTGAGTGAAGAAGGTGGTGCGTGCTTCGGTTCTATCCGTCACTGGTAAACTATCAATTGTGAATCATCATTTCGAACCAACGTTGTAGCGGCCTCAACGTGGCGAGCTCCTCATCCCAACGCCCGCTCCGCCACCCGGTGAAGCGGAACGCTTCTTCCGGCGGATTTTGCTTGTTGGAGTTTTCCGGTTATTTGGGTTAACGGGGTCAGGGTATTTGGCCGATGACAAGACAAAGCGCAGGCAGATGCTGCGCGATGTCTTTGAGTCAACTGGACTCCACGGATACGGAAATTATGTCCAAGCACCTTCGAATCCTGCTGTTGTTTCTTGTTACGACAGCGTGCACGCCGAGCGTTTCCTCAGCTTGCTGGTTCCTACCGCTACCGTTTCACTGTGGTTGGAGTTGGAGCCCGTTCGATCCGTGTGGGATGTATTCTTCGAACTGCGGAAGCGGGCATTGCGGCTTGTTTCGAGGCCGTGGGTTAGGTGCTCGTGGACCGGCGTGGGCGAGAAGGCAAAACCGAATCGGGTTTCGCCGAGCCAACATTTTTGCTCGACGACAAACGGCGCTGACAAGACGAACCAATCGAGCGTGTTCCAAATGTGCTCGCTTGCAGCGGCGTCAGTGTGGATGTGGAGAAAGCTTTGCTGGAGTCGGCCCGATGTGTGGTCCCGCATTAGGTACAGCCGCAGCCTGCGGCGCTGGTATCGGAGCGATGGCTGCTGGACCGGTTCCCATCACCACTCAGGTTCCTGTCACGACATATCGAAACGTGACGGTCGACATGGGCAGCTACCAACGCGTGTGGGTGCCTCGATTGGTGACTCAGCGAGTGCCTCAAACAACGTATCAATCTCGAACCGTTTGGATGAACCAAGGCGCGGCTCAGCCATGGGCTGATACGACAGGCGGAGCGATGCTACCTTTGGCTCCAGGCGTCGTTCCCGGAATGGCATTGCCATCAACGAGCGCTCCAATGATCGACGGTTCGATGGTGCCGGGCGGAACAATGCTGCCTGGTTCGACCTTGCCACTGGGCAGCCCTTACGGCGGCAGCATGCTTCCCTACAGCGGCGGCACAACAATTGATTCGGGAACTGTCTATCCCGGAACGACAACAAGTCCCGGTTTGGAAATTCCATCCGGCGGTTTGGTTCCGATGCCACCATCGGCGTACGCTCCGACTACAATGCAATCCGCATCGCTGCCACGCAGCACATACAGTGATGGATATGTGAACCACGACCCGGCTCATGTCAGCGACTATCCGGCTGGTAATGTCACGAGCGATGCCTCGGGTAGCTTCGACGACTGGGTTGATGTCGAACCAACCGGTTCTGCAGCTCGCACCGTCACGCAATCTGTCACTCCAGATCGCTACGAACGCCGAACCACATCCGGCCTGTTCTCGCCCGTCCGCCCAGGCAGCATGACCGCCCAAGCCCGCTACGCTCGCTAACAAGCGTTCCGCTTGACTGGATGCCGGTGGGTGCATTGGGACGGTGTTTTTGTGGGGTTGAGGCCGGTTGGGGATTGGTTTTGTTGGGTGAGACACCGTGCGAGGATGTTTACTCCCATCAGCCGCACGGCGCTAGCCGACGGTTAGACGTTGTCTTCGGTTGGAATCCGATTGCTGGCGCCCAAGACTGGCCATGTCTTGGTCTTCGATCGACCCGGTTGGGTACGCAGTTAAACAAGCGTCACTGCGTTTTTAGAAGCCTCAGCACTGCTGGCGTTTCCGCGCGTTTGCTTTTGCTTGCGATGGAAACCAGTGATTGGTTCTTTCGGTTTTCAAGCCGAACATCCGCGCCGGATTTAATGAGTAGGCGGATGGCTTCCTTCTTTCGGTCCACCTTGCGGATGGTCGATCGCACTGCATCGAACAAGGCGGTTTCTCCGTCGTTGTCGAGAACGTCGATTCTTGCTCCGTGTTCAATCAGCGTTTGCATTGTCTCGATGAACCCGGCCTTGGCGGCGCGGTGCAGGGCGGTTTTGCCTTTGTGGTCCTGATGATTCACATCGGCGCCGTGCGAGAGTAGGCGGGCGACTTCCGTCGGGTTGCCTCCTCGGTCACCTCGGCAGAGGTAAACAAGTTCGTCGCTGTCGCTGCGTTTGGATGGTCGTTTGACGCCGAACTTTGAGACGACGGCGTACAGTTCTTCGTCGTCTGGATGAGCCTTCGGAGCGTGCGCTGGATCGGCGTTGTTTTCGAGTAGAAGACCAACCATCTGCGGATTGTCGTCGGCTGCGATAAACAGTTTCTCTTCGAAGCCTTGAATCCTGGCTTTCCGGCCAATGAGGTATTCAACCGTTTCGACACTGCCGCCCCGCAATGCGTAGCACAGCGGCGTTGCCCAGTCAGCGTCGGCAAGGAACAGCCCGGGAATGGGATCGTTCTTTTGGCCATAGCAATATTGGGGGTGCCCGGCGTTCAGAAGTTTGCGGTTCTTCTTGAGGAACCCTTTGACGCCATCAACATCGCCAAGGAACGCAGTCGTGTGAATGTCCAGTACCGCGCCTTTGCTCAGCAGCCAATCAGCGACCTCGTGGTGCTTCTTGAATCGAGCAATGCAGTAGCAACTGACTTCAACAAAGTATGGCGTGTAGTGTGTTCCGCATGCGTTGATGTCAGCCTTGCGACGGATCAGATATTTCACCATCGGAAGCTTACCGCGGTGCGATGCTGCCCAGAGCATCGTGCGTCCGTGCGAACCAACTTTGTGAATCCACTTCGGCTTTGCTTTCAGAATTTCGCGAACCGATTCGACGTCTCCGCGAGCGGCAGCAGCAACACCAATCTTGAGGAAGTCGCTGGCTTTGCCGGGGAAGTGAATGATCATTCCGAGATGCTTAGTCAAGCGGCAGGATGAACTCGGCCGCGCGTGAGTCTGGTTGGAACCCGACTTCTTGGTAGACAGCTTTGGCATATCGATTGGCGTCGTCGACATCGACAGACACATATTGGTATCGATCGCTCCAAACTGCGGCCAGGCTGGCTGCGAGGATCTGGCTGCCAAGCTTTCGTCCGCGAAACTGCGGTGCCACGCCAAGATAACGCACCACCGCGTACCGTGCGGTGTCGTAACGGCTTAGCAGGCAGACCGCTGCATCTTCGCCATCGACCTGTAGTACCAGCCGATCGCGATGGTCTGCCGATTCGAATCGTAATCGGTTTAAGAAACCCATAGCGGAATGATCGGTTCCCAGGGATGGGTCAGATAGCGAGTGCTCATAAGTTGATTGGATCAGTTCAGCCAACCGAGCATCGTCCATGTCTGTGTGCCCAACGACTGTTGGGGTCTTCGCGAACCGAGCCAGTGTTCGTACAGGTTCTTGCGAACTCAAACGCATGGTCAGCACATCGCCGATGTGTCGGAATCCGTGCGATATGAGTTCTGTGGAGAACACTTCCAGTCGAGACGGAATCAGTGCGAGCACGACTTGCGATTCCATTTCGATCGCTCGTGCTTTGAGCGATGAGTAAAGCGCGGAGAGGGCTTCGTTGGTTCTTACGCCGGAGGGAAGATGGACGAAAGTCGTTCCATCTCGATGCATGACCAGCGCAGCGGAGGACTGAATTTCACCTGTTGGCGGCCACGCGACAAAACTGACCCGCGCACCGGAGTGTTGCTCGTGTTCGAGCAGGTCCACGTTGAAGTCGCGCTGAATGAGTTTATTGGCGACGGCTCGGTCGTCGCCTTTGGCAACCCGCGTGGTTGTTGGTTGTTGCGTGTGAGCGTTCACTCGGTTGGCTTCTGGCGACGACGGACCGCTCGGCCTGCCTTGCGAGTCGCGCGTTCCTGAAGTTCGACAGGAACATGGTCCAGCAGCATGTGAACAACATCGTCTGCTGATATGCCGCTACTGTCTGCCTGGAAGTTTGTCACGATGCGGTGCCGCAGCACGGGAGCCGCAACGGCTTGGATGTCCTGAGTTGTTACGTGGAATCGACCTTCAAGGATTGCTCGAGCTTTCGCTCCAAGAATCAAGTACTGGCCAGCTCGCGGACCAGCTCCCCACGACAAATTGTGCTTCACAAAATCAGGGGCTTCTTTTTCGTCCGGTCGCGTCGCGCGGACAAGGTCGCGGGCGTAAACAAACACGTGTTCGGCACACGGCACTTTTCGAACCACTTGTTGTAGCGCGAGGATTTGTTCGCCGGTGAGAGCCGTTGAAAGTTCTGGTTCAGCTCCGCCGGTTGTCTGTTTCAGGATGAGCAATTCTTCGGCGGCGGTTGGATAGTCCACAACCACGTTAAACATGAAGCGGTCCAACTGTGCTTCAGGCAGCGCGTAGGTTCCTTCCTGTTCAATTGGGTTTTGTGTGGCCAACACGAAGAAGGGTTGCGGAAGACGGTATGTCTTGGAACCGACAGTGACGTGGCGTTCCTGCATAGCTTCCAGCAGAGCGGCCTGCGTCTTGGGAGGCGTCCGGTTCACTTCGTCTGCCAGCAACATGTTTGTGAACAGTGGACCTTGCATAAACTGGAAGGTGCGTTGGCCGGTTTCAGCATTGTCCTGCAGAACATCGGTTCCGGTGATGTCTGATGGCATCAGGTCTGGTGTGAACTGAATTCGCCGGAAAGACAAATGCAGGATGTCAGCGACCGTACTGATGAGTAGCGTTTTCGCCAATCCTGGCACACCGACCAGAAGGCAATGGCCTCGGCTAAACAGTGCGATCAACAGTTGGTCGACGACTTCCTGTTGCCCGATGATGACTTTGCCAATCTCGTGCCGCATACGTTTGTACGCACTGGCAAGGCCCTTAATTGCCTGTTCTTCGCGTTCGCGCAAGTCGGGATCGTCGGTAGAGCTTGAAGGCTGATTCATATTGATGAGACGGCGATGCCGCAGATTAGGAAGGCTGTGTAGACGTCAAAAAGTGGCTTACTCAGTCGCCTTATAGGGTTCTCCGTCCAGTGATGGACATTGAACTCATGTCGCTCGACCGACAGCCTTGCGAATGGCATCCCGGCATGGTCTGCTGAAGGCTGAAATTCCACTGTACCGGAACTGGCAAGCGCGACCAAACGACAAACGCGGCAGATATGCAAACCATAACGCGTTCTGCCCGATTTTGGCGCGAAAAGGATGCCCAATGACGAATCCACAGGTCAGCTATCTCGTCTTTGACGTCGAAACTATCGCCGATGGTGAACTGATTAGCCGTACAAAGTACTCAGACGAGAACCTTACCGGCGACGAAGCTGCTGCCAGGTACAGGGAAGAACTCATGGCAAAGTTCGGACGTGATGTGCTGCCGCCAACATGGGTATTGCCGACGTCAGTCTGCATTGCCAAAGTCGCATCTGACTTTCGACTGTTGGACATCGTGGCTTTGGATGCGCCTCAGTATCGACCATTTGAGATGGCGAAAATGTTCTGGCAGGGTTGGGAGCACTATCGGCGTCCTGCGTTCGTCACGTTCAACGGCCGCGGCTACGACATGCCGGTGATGGAACTGGCGGCCTTTCGATACGGCATCAGTATTCCGGCGTGGTTCAATGTGAAGTCGAAGAGCTTCGAACAGTCACGCAATCGGTACAACATTGATCGTCACATCGACCTGCAGGATTTCTTCTCCAACTTCAGCGCGATGCGTGTGTCTGGGGGATTAAACATGTTGGCGAACCTGATTGGAAAGCCTGGTAAGAGTGGAGTCGATGGTTCGCAGGTTCAGCAGATGTACGACGACGGTCAAATTGAAGAGATCAACGATTACTGTCGGTGCGATGTGCTTGATACCTATTTCGTCTTTCTCCGCAGCCGAGTTCTCACCGGAGAGCTATCGCTGAATGACGAACAGCAGATCATCGATGAAGTTCACGCCTGGCTTGAAGAACGCGCGGGGCAGAGTCCTGCATACGCGCACTACCTTGAGAACTGGGGCGACTGGGAAGCACCGGCGTTGGTTTTGAAGTCAGAAGAAGAGTAGGGATGAGCGAAAATTCCGTCCTAAGTCAGTTGATCGGTCAGTGGCGTGGTTCTTGCCAAACTTGGTTTGAGCCGGGGAAGCTGGCTGATGAAGCTAGTGTGACCGGTGAGATTACCGAGGTGCTCGGCGGTCGGTTCATCCGGCATACCTATCAATCCACGATTCAGGGCAAGGATCGAGCTGGGGAAGAACTGATTGCGTTGAACAGTGTGACGGAGAACTACCAGGTTTCGTGGGTCGATGACTTCCACATGAACTACGCCATTCAGTTCTCGCAGGGTAAAGCAATCGAAAACGGCTTCGAGGTGTTTGGCGAGTACGACGTTGGGAAGGACCAGCCTCGGTGGGGTTGGCGAACCACGTACGAACTGATCGACGAGAATCATCTCACGATCACCGCCTACAATGTGACTCCGGACGGCGAAGAAGCGAAAGCCGTTGAGACGAAGTACGAACGCTGCTAACCAGTATCGGTCAAGTGCGTTGCAGAACAACGATGCTCATGTCATCCGGCGCGGCGGCTTCGTCCTGGAATTCGCTAACGCGTTGAACAATCTTGTCGCGAATGGCTTCCGCATCGTCGGGTGCGGCTTGGATTGCGTCGATCAAACGTTCGTCGCCGAATAGATCGCGAGCGCTGTCTTTGGCTTCGGTGACACCGTCGGTGTAAAGCACGATTGAATCGCCTGGTTCGAGCGAAAGTGTCTTCGTGTAGAACACGTGCGTTCCGCCGAGCCCGAGAACGATACCCTTTTTGTCGCGGCCGAAGCATTCGCCGACTTCATTGTTTCGGCGGCGAATTGGTGGCGGATGCCCAGCATCGACGAGCGTGATTTCGTGTGTTGCCGGGTTCAGCAAGACCAGTGCGAACGTGGCGAACATCATGGCGTCGTTGGATTCGGCAATCGCCTTGTCCAACAATCCGATGGCTCGGCCGGGTTCTTCGCCGGTTCGCAGAATCAGTCGAACGGCTGTGTGCATTCGTGCCATCATCAAAGCGGCCGGGGCACCCTTGCCAACAACGTCGCCGATTGCGATTGCCAACACACCGTCATCCAGCATGAAGTAATCGACGTAATCGCCTGCCAGCACACCGGCGGGTTGGTATTCGTGGATGACAGAATATCCATCGATTTCAGGCGACTCGCGCGGGATCAGCATTTGCTGAACGTCCTGAGCCAACTGCAGTTCTCTCTGCAATAACTCCGCGCGAAGGCGTATTTCCTGGAGCGTTGAGTTTTCGACGAACTGCCCCACGATGGTCGCAATGGTGGCCAGCATGTCGAGTGCGTCTTTGTCGAACGCTGGTTTCTCTGCGAAGCTGTCGACGTAAATGACACCTTGAACGGTGTTTGTCGAACTGAGTATCGGCGCGCAGATGAGAGAGGCGATTTGCAAATCGCGAACCGACGCGCTGGGGTCAAGTTGCGGGTCGTCTGGTGCGTTGAGACTGAGCATCGCTTCGCCGCTGTTCATGACCTTTTCGGCCACGAACTTACTAACGGGAGCTCGCGACATGACATTGTCGTTTTCGAACTGAACCTGTCGGCTGCGAATTCGCAGAACGTTCGACGCGTCGGGTGTCAAAATGAACGCTCGGTTCGCATCCGGGAAGACGGTCAGTATTGCACGCAAGACATCGGTGAACAGCGCTTCGGGAGTCAGCGAACGGCTGATGCTGGCGGTAACCGACATGACAGCCTGTAGTCGTGATACAGACGGGTCTGGTCGCTCTGGAGCGGGCAGTTTGTGCAGGATGTTGGTTGGGTTCTCAACCAGATGTGGCGACGACAAATCTGTGAACAGGAACTCGTGTTCGTCAATTTCGATCGTGTCGCCAAAGCTCAGCACTTCTTCGGTGGCTACTTCGTCGCCGTTGAGATAAGTGCCGTTGCTGCTACGCAGATCCAGTAGGACGTACGTGTCGCCTCGGAAAATGATTTCCGCGTGCTTCCTTGAGACACGACGGTTTTCAATCACAACGTCGCAGTCGTCGTTCCGACCAAACAGCAATCGCGAGCCAACTTCAACACGGGCAGTCACGCTGCCGTGTTCAAGCTTCTCAATGACTGCGGATGGCTTTTGATTGTTCACGTCGTTTTGAACCTGATCCTTTGATCGTTCGATTAATTCCAGGTGGCGGCACAATGCACCATTGCGGGCGTCCACAGTTCAATTCTGAAGCAGCATGCTGAACGCTTTGAGCGGTCGTTGGGTTGAAATGACGTGATTCCAGCGGGTTCGCATCATACTGCAGCGAGTGTGCCAATTCGCGAAAGAATCAGGACGATGCTACGGCCAGAACAGCTTCGGTCAGTTCGGGCAGGTCTGTTTCGCGAATACTACGCATGTCGAGAACAACGCAGCCATCCTGAACTCGAGGAAACACGCGTGGCGAACCGGTTCTTAGTTGGAGCGCGAATTGGTTGGGTGATGACGATTTTACAAGCACACTTACAGACGGCATCTCGGCACCGGGCAGCGATCCACCGCCAACGGGTGTGGTTCCCTCAGCCACGGTCGCTTCCAGCTTGCCCGCGAAGGATTGAACCAAACCGTCGGCTCTGGTTTTGAGAGTTTCGATGTCTGCAGACAACATCTGTAGTGTCGGTAGTTCTTCTTCTGCTTTGCCTCGCACGTAAGAATCGAGCGTCGCATCCAGTGCGGCGAGCGTCAGTTTGTCGACGCGGACCGTTCGAGCAAACGGTGCTTTACGGATTGGTTCGATGTATTTGTTTCGGCCGATGATGATGCCCGCTTGCGGGCCGCCGAGTAATTTGTCGCCACTGCCAAGAACAACGTCGGCGCCAGCGGCGATGCTGTCTGTGAATGTTGGTTCTTCGGGAAGGCCGTACTTGGTGACGTCTACCAGGGCTCCGCTGCCGATGTCGTCGATAGCAATGATTCCCGCTTTGCGAGCGACGGGGACAAGTTCTTCGATCGTCGGTGTGGAACTGAATCCGACAACTTTGTAGTTGGAAGGATGCACATGCATGATGGCCGCCGTGTTTGGCCCGACAGCATCAGCGTAGTCCTGCACGCGAGTCCGATTTGTTGTCCCCACTTCTTTCAGCTTCGCGCCGCCGAGTTCAAAGATTTCGGGGAGTCGGAATGAACCACCAATCTCAATCAGTTGCCCACGTGAGATGATGACTTCACGTCCTTCGCAAAGTGCCTGCAGAGTGAGCAGTGTTGCGGCCGCGTTGTTGTTGACGATGAGAGAATCTTCGCAGCCAGTCAGATGTTCCAGTCGAGGTTGCAGTTGATGCCCACGGTAACGCCTGTCGCCGGTGTGTAGACAGACTTCGACATTGCCGGCGGTCGCCATGTCGGTTGCAGCCGCCATCGCCGCATCCGAAACCGGCGCGCGGCCGAGGCCTGTGTGGAGGATGATTCCTGTCGCGTTAATCACGCGTCCAAGGCGAGTCGATGCTTCTTTGTTGGCCTCGTTTAGAACACATGCGGCGATAGCGTCGCGGTTGGCTGTTCGATCGTCACTCAGTGAATCGGGGTTGGTCCGAAGTCGATCGAGTTCTGTTCGAACCAGATTGAGCACTCGATCACGCCCGGCTGTCTCAGCGAGTTCGATAAGTGGTTCGCTTTGAAGCAGGTCGTTCACAGAAGGTAACGCGCGGAGGTTTGTCACTTGTCTTCCAATACGGTTGTGGGTTCTTCGCCCGATTGTGAGTCAGTGGGCGGGAATGGTCAAAACCGCAGCGGGTTCAACGTCGGACTTCTTCTTGTTGGTAACGGTTGCAGGAACTACGGGGCGAATAGCGTTTCGTGAACATGGAGAAAACTTTCCGCAGTGGTTTGCAGCGGTGAATCTGAATGGGTAGATTTCGTGCAGCTGTGGGACATGTGCCCAAATGATCTTTGAAAACAACTTGAATGTGGGATTAATGCCCCGTAGGGTGAATCTCTTCTTGAGAGAGCACTCATGGGCGAGTCCAGCTTCATCACCGGCGAGATGCGTCGAGCGGTCGATAACCGTTTTCGTATTACGCTGCCTGTTGAGTTCGCTGAGGCTGTTTCGGATACAGATCAAAACTGTGTTGTTGCGAAAGAGCGATTTGGTTGCCTGAGTTTGTGGCGACCAGCGGACTGGAAGCAGCACATCGAAAACGGTGTGTCATTGCTTCGGCAGAAGATGGAGTCGGGACGTTTGCAACAGCGGTTGGACGAAGTGCAGCGACTTGGTCGCTTGCTTTCGACACGACATCAAGACGTCCAATTTGGAAACCGATCGAGGTTTCTGGTTCCGGAGACGTTTCGAGAGTTTCTCGGAGTGAAGGCCGGAGAAGACGTTGTGATTGTTGGAGCAGTGATTTGCGTTGAGATTTGGAATCCAGACGCCTGGCTTTCAGTTCTCAAAGACGAAATGCCAGACTTTGGCAGCTTGTTCAAGACGCTTGCTGACTAGCCTCCGACGTTGCCAATAAAATCCCACTTCTGCATAAACGAGCACCAGAAAAGAAACGCTCACTCACTCAGCCACCCTACCTGCCGCTTCATCAGGTAATCGAGATTACCAAGGATGGTAAATCCGGCAGGGAAGCCGTTTCTTCTTCTGGTGCTCTTTTTCTATGCGCTGAACGAGAGGTCGGCTTTGAACCATCTCCCAGCGAATCGCTACTTGTCTGCACCGTTGTACTTCCGGAATTGTTTGACCAACGATCGCTCCACGGGTACGGTCAATCCTAGCGCATCGAACCAGATTGCGCTGATTCTTGTGTGAGGCTGCGATGCTGTTTCTGTTCCCGATAAACACCGACGCGCCGGTGAATTACTTCCCGGCGGGAACGATAGGTCTGATCGTGACCAATATCGTGGTGTTCATTCTGACGGGACTGAATCAACGCCCGGATCTTGCTGATCCGTGGATCTTGTGGTTCGGAGCAATTCGGCCACACCAATGGCTGACGGCATTTTTCATGCATGCCGGGTTCGCTCACCTTATTGGGAACATGATTTTCCTTTGGGCTTTCGGGCTGGTTGTTGAAGGGAAGCTTGGTTGGAAGAAGTTCATCCCGCTGTACCTCATGCTGGGCATCTCTCAGTGTGCGGTCGAGCAGTTCGTCATGTGGGGTGCCGATGCGGAGGGCCAGCGGCGCGAGCAGATGGAATGCCTTGGACTGCTTGATGAAGACGATGCTGATGTCGA
>JBGCDN010000702.1:0-16943 GCA_045105495.1 Planctomycetaceae bacterium | reverse complement strand
CGGGCAGTATTTCCCATTGCCAGTCCGGAACGGGTTCGGCGATACCATCAGGAAGAATCGTGTCTGCGAAATGGGATTGGTCGTTGAAGTCTGTTTTTGATGCAATTTTAAGGAACGTTGCGAAATCGCCATCAACGAAAGGCCAATCAGTGTCCTGCCAGGTAGGGAGGCTCGGCGTGCAATAAAGTACTTGGTTGGTCATTGGGTCCGGAGCGTCAGCACCAAACGCGCTATTGGCCTGCGTCAGATCGACGTTGTTCGTCGAAATGTCGCGTTCAATCAGAGCGCCGCGTTCAACGCAGCTGAAGCATGCAGCTGTGATCTGGTCGACGCCATAGAAATGGTCACCGTCGAGCCGGTGTTCGGTAGAGCCGCAAAACTCACAGGGCGTCGCGTCGTCGCGAAGGTAGGCAAAATTGATTGGGTCAGCGAAGTATCGAAAGGCCATTAGTTTGCGCCGACAACGTAATTTGTTTGACGAGGTGTCGCAAAATACGCGACTCAACTGTTAACCAACACATCGAACCTTGGCTTACTTTCATTTTCAACCCACTTTGTCGTTCTAGCTACTTCGCCAGTTTCCTAACTAAAAGCACAGTGACCACTCCGGATACGACGGCGATTCCTGCGGCAATTGCGGCAGACTGGTACGCACCAAAAACCACGTAACCCGTGAGCGGTAATACGCTGTAAATCAGAATAGAACTCGCGATTGCGGCCAGAATGGATAGGACAAGTCGATCGGGAGAGGTGACGTCAGGGCACGCTTCGGCGATGGGCTTCCAACCAGATCCGGCTGGACGAATCTTGCGATAGAACGCCGTGAGCACCGCTTCAGATTCCGGTGCCGTCGCGAACGTCACCACCAGCCAGGTAACGATTGAAAGCCCAGCAACAAGCGCGATCTTCACCTGAGCCGTCTCGACGACGAAGACTTCTGTCGGTAGCGATTTCTCGCCAACACCAATGATCAGAAAGAACACCAGAGACGCGACCATCCCGGCAATCTCAGTCCACGCGTTGATACGCCACCAAAACCAACGCAACATAAACACGGCGCCGGTTCCTGCTCCCAGCGCGAGGAGAATGTTCCAGATGGTGTCGATGGAAAAGTCCTTCATCAGCCACGTAGCAACTCCACCGCCAAACAGCACAATCACTGACGCAACTCTCGACGCATTCGCGTAGTGCCTGTCGCTGGCCTCTGGCTTAATGAACCGCTGGTACACGTCCTTCACAAGATACGACGCACCCCAGTTCATCTGCGTGCTGATGGTCGACATGAACGCAGCAAAGAAGGTCACCAACATCAATCCACGAAGCCCTGATGGAGCCAAGTCGCGAATCACCATTGGGTACCCTGCTCCGGGGTCGAGAACCAAACGCCCCGCTTCAGTAAACTTCCCCGGCTCCAGACCAGCAACATGATCTTGTCGCAGCTCCGGATACATCACGAGAGCGACAAAGCCGACTAGCACCCATGGCCAGGGTCGCAAGCAATAGTGACACAACTGAAACCAAAGCGTGGCCAGAAGACTGTGTCGTTCGTCTTTGCACGATGCCATTCTCTGAACGACATAGCCACCGCCTCCCGGTTCAGCTCCCGGATACCACGTTGCCCACCACTGCATCGTCGCCATGATCAGAAACGCATGGAGCGGCATCCATTTGTTCTCGCCCGTAAAGCTTGGCAGAAAACTGAGTGCTTGTTCTCCACCACCAAACTGCTCCGAAACCTTGTCACGCAAAGCATCCGCGCCGCCGACATGTTTGACGGCGACGACCGCCAACAGAATACAACCGGTGATTGCCAGGACGAATTGAATGACATCGGTTATCGCGACTCCCCACATGCCCGAGAGCGACGCGTATAACCCAACCACAACCAAGCATCCAATCAGCAACCACCACTGGCGAGACGCGACAGCTGCCTGCTGACTTGCGTGTTCTTCGATGACCACGCGGTCTTCGTCTGTCCGATCTGCCACTTCGATCTTCTGAACAGTAGCGTACTCGGTCGAAGGTGGCGGAGACGGAAAAACGGTCGAATCAAAGAACGTAATCATCGCCCCGCAAACCCAACCAATCACGATCGCGTTCACAATCAGCGCCACATAAACCGCTCGAATACCTCGCAGTGCCGCCGCAGGCTTCCCACCGTATCGCAGTTCGACAAATTCAACGTCGGTCACAACCTCGCTGCGCCGCCACAGCCGCGAGTAAACGAAAACCGTGATCATCCCGCCAAGTGCAAACGCCCACCACACCCAGTTTCCGGCAAGCCCGTTCTTGATCACGATACCGGTCACAGCCAGCGGCGTATCAGCCGCAAACGTCGTGGCCACCATGCTGGTTCCAGCCACCCACCACGGCAGCGATCGCCCCGAAATGAAGAACTCGTTGAGACTACCGCCGGCCCGCTTCGAGAATCCGAATCCGATTCCCAGCGTTACAACGATGTAAGAAACAACAATAGCCCAGTCGAGCGCAGTGAGTGTCATGGAGTTCGTCTCAGTGGTTACATCTATCTACAGCGACACGACGAAGAAACTCGCCGCGTTCCACAGACGATACCAAAACAACGACGAGAAACTTACTCCTGCCGCTTATAGCGAATGACCATCCGGCCCGCGCCTGGCTCAAACGTGTCCGGAGACTCACCGGGAACCATCGAAGCGCAGACCGTCAGTTCGTCGCCTTCAAACTTGAGAATTGCTGGAGACTTCATGCCATTCTCAGCGGTCGATTCGAACTGAACCGGATCGGTTCCAGCCTCGAACGCCATCGTCGATTTCATTTTTTGACCGCCTGAACTTACGACGATTTCGTTTCCAGTAATCTCTGCCGTTCCGCCGTTCATTGCTTCAATGATGGCTCCACTCATGTTGGCTTCAACAATCACCCATTTGCCCTGCAATTGGTTTACAACTCCCATGTCGCTTTTTCCTTCATCAGTGGCCGGTGTCTGTGGCGAATCGGCAGGCTTATCAACAGGCTCCGTTTCAACCGATCCTGACCCGGCATCTGCAGCGTGATCATCAACCACTGTTTTCGATTCAGCTGGAACAGCCGCGCTGTCTGACGACTGAGTATCCCCGCAACCAAGGCAGCAGACTGAAAAAACCAAAAGCCAAATACATCGCATCAAAAGTCTCCAAACAACTTACGTTCAGCCCGCTCGCAGCGGACGAATCGGAATACAGCATCTCATTGAAAAGTGTTCCCAACCACTCACGGTTGGATCGGTAATGTACCACTCCATCGCAGGCAGGTCTGCCGGTTCGTACTGGCTGTCGGGCAACCAGTCTCGATACAACCACTGCCACGCGCGATCGAGTAGTTGGATGTCTCCTTCACAAAGAACCGACGCATACAAACCACCTTCGAATCTGCGTGTCACCACTGGACCTTCACCAACAGTGTCGTCAGGAACCTGCAGACACCAATCTAATCGAAACTTCTCTGCCGGTGTCGTTTCCATGTCGTCCTGAGACATACTGAGCAGCCGCGATTGGGGGAACAAACTCTTCGGTCGAGCCCAATTGATTAGCTGGTTCATCCCCGTCACCACACGCTCTGCATCAAACGCCCCAAACACTCGTACGTAGGCCAGATTGCTCGCATCATGATGATCAAGTTGAGCCTCAAAGCCATCCGGATTCTCAGCCGTTTGCTGATGACCGAGAGGGTAGTGAATAGCCGCCGCCAGTTCTTGACAAATCTTGCTGTCATCCCGAAAGCGCTCGTCCGAGAAATCACGCGGGCGAAACCCAAACCGCTGCTTGAACGACCGACTAAAGTCCGACGACGAATCGAACCCACACGCCAGAGCGACATCCGTCAAAGACCGCGACGGCGCACTTCGCATCAGGTTAACGGCGCGTTCAAGGCGTAACCGCTTCACGAATGCCAGCACCGTTTCACCGGTGATATTCTTGAAGACTCGGTGAAAGTGAAACTTCGAAAAGTGCGCGATCGCACACAGTTCATCCAATGAGTGCGATCGATCGAGATTCGCGTTGATGTGATCAATCACCGCATTGATACGACGAAGATAGATGTGCTGTGAGTCGGATTTCATGTTCTGTACCTTGGCCGCATTGCAACCGACCGATGGTCGCGGAATCAAGAGAACGACCGCCTGCATCGCTACGCCGTCATCCGCCACATCGCTACACTCCGGCCATGAATCTTCAAGAACCGCTTAAGCAACTGGACGCTCTCGGCACAGAGAAAATGCGTGTGCAAAACGCATGGACCGGTGCCGGGAAGAACCAGTATGGCGTCAAACGCGGCGACGCCCGAGCTCTCGTGGAGCAGATCAGGAACAACCAGAGTTGATCTGATAGTTGCTCGCAAGCAATCCGAAGGCGGGACTGGTCTAACGCTGCGAAGAAATTCGCGGAATTGCCCGAACTCCGGATGCCTCGCTTACGTCGTTGCAAGAATACGAACCACGTTCGGTTCCAACTGATTTTACTTCGAGACCACATTGGAAAAGCCAAAAGACAATACAAAGGCCCTGGTGGCCCTTTGCTTCTTCATCATCTACGTCGTGTGGGGTTCGACGTACCTGGCGAACGCGTGGGCTACCAAGGAGATCCCACCCTATCTGCTCGCGGGCATTCGTTTCAGCATTGCTGGTGTCGTCCTTCTGGGCATCACTCGAATCTTCGGGCCACTGACGGCGACAAAGAGACAGCTCCGCAATTGTGCGATTGTTGGGCTACTGATGTTTTCGATCGGCAATGGCCTGGCTGTCTGGTCGCTGAAATACATCAACTCAGGAATTTCGGCGATCGTCATCGCCTTACAGCCTCTGGTCGTCGTGATGATCGAATGGCTGTTTCAGGGGAAGCGACCAAACCGAGCCACCGTGGTTGGCATTTTCCTTGGGGTTGTCGGTGTCGGCTTGTTGGTGGGCCAACCCCAGTTCCAAACCGGCTGGGGACCAATGCTTGGATTCTTCGCTCTCATTGTTGCGTTACTAGCATGGGGTTCTTCGACGGTTTGGATCCCGGTCGCTGATCTACCCCGCTCGATGCTCGAACGAACCGCTCTACAAATGCTGTTTGGCAGCGCGATTCTGATTGCCACGAGTGCATGCATCGGCGAAATCGACATGTTCACACCCTCTGAAATCAGCCCCCGCGTATGGTGGTCCCTGGCATATCTTGTTGTCTTCGGATCGCTGATGGCGATGACCGCATTCAACTTCTTGTTGGTCACCATACCCCCATCCAAGGTTGTGACGAACACCTATGTGAACCCCGTCATCGCCGTGTTTCTTGGCTGGTGGCTGAATGACGAACCGTTCCAGTGGACCACGCTGGTGGCGGCTGCATTCCTACTAACCGGCGTCTTTCTTATTGTTCACAACAGACGACGCCAGCGCCCACTCACGGCACCTTCGCAACCGTCACCGGCCGCGGCCGCAAACAACCAAGCCTCGGCACCACAACGGCATGACGACCGGGTGTCAGTGGACTAGGACGGATTGGACCAAGGAGAAACAATGAGAGTCACTTCTTCGCACCTAAGAGTCTTCATTCTCATCGTTGCCATGGCTGAAATTGGCACCAACAGTGCGGTGGCATGGCAAACGGAACCAATACAGCCAGTCGCAGCTAAGCCAAACATCGGAAAGCCCAAGCCGCTGATCGTTGGCGAAACCTTTCAGCTTGATTCCAAGGTCACTGGCGAGGCGCACCAAATCAATGTCTGGATGCCGCCGAAGACTGAAGAGAACGCCAAGTATCCCGTGCTGTATCTCATCGATGGCGGCGTTGATCAAGACTTTCAACACATCGCAGGGCTCGCTCAACTCGCAACCATCAACGGAAGATATGAGGTTCCAATCGTTGTCGGAGTTCGAACCAGTAACCGACAGAAGCAGCTCACAGCAGGAATGACAGACCCACGCTACCTACCATGGAACAAAGCTTATTCGATGGGTGGAGCTGACAAGTTTCACCAAATGATACAAGAAGAAGTCAGGCCCTTTGTCGAGGCGGAATACCCACATGACGGACGACGCATCGTTCTGGGTGAATCACTGGCCGGGTTCTTCGTCATGCGTGAGTTCCTACGTTACCCCAACAGCTTCACACATTACATTTGCGTCAGCCCCAGCTTATGGCTCGACGATCGACGGCTCGCAAGGGACGCCGCAACTCTGCTCCAAAAGCATGATAGCTCACCCAGAAAGCTCTACGTGACAATAGCAAACGAAGGTGGAACGATGCGCGACGGGTTGGATCGGGTGCTTGCCGCAATCAAAGCTGCCAATTCGAAAACTCTGGAATTAACATTCGTCGACCGCAGCAAATCTGAGAGCCACTCGACAATTTATCACGGAGCCACCTTGGACGCGTTGACGAAACTGTTCGGGAAGCCAACTCCAGACTATGGGCCACTCCCGTGGTATTTACGAGAAGACGGCAAGCCAGAAGACGACAAGAAATAGATCAATTCGGCATACCTACATTCGTCGGACAGCCCTGTTCGAACCAACCCGATTTCCACTGTTTCGCAGAAACTGTGGAACCATCACCGACGCTTCGCCATCTCAGCTGCGAACCATCAACCATTTAGCGGATAGCAGAGTAGCCTATGTGTATCTTCTCCCAGCCCGTCGTTTCCGTCACAGACACCAGCATCTTCGCGCGATTAATGCCGAATGGGTGGCAGCATCTTGTCTATCAGATGAAGTTCGAAACACGGGCTCAGAACGCCATCATCCTACCGTTACCCGTTGCTTTACCGTCCGCTGAAGAATCGCTGCAGTTCGTGTCGCTGAAAGGATATGACCGATTCTTTGCCGACCTTAACCGGGGATTCCCATTGGCCACCCGCAAAAGTCGCAGCTTCTCCCGGGGCCTCCCAGCAGGAGCGAAAGTAGATTCAAAGATTGTCGTGCACGAAGTCGGCGACTTCGTGGCGTCGTTCGTCCCCACCATCGCAGACTTCGACCGTCTTGACGAACAATTCCGAGTGCCCGACGAATCCTGGGGCAAAATCCCTATCTACCGCGACTATGGGTTTGCCGTGTTTCAACTCAAGTCGAACAAGGGCAAGCCGCATCCGATGGCATTCAAATTCAAGTCACGCCTCGCGCAGAAGAACGGTGGTTCGATCTTCTTTCCAACCGTGCACATCCACGACGGCGAAGTGCACGAACGCGAGAAGTTCGACCACACTCTATTCTTGCAGGCTCCTGAATTCGACAAAGTCTGCGGCGACTATCAGCAACGAGCCAAATTGGTGGCGGACCGAAAAACAGGCTACTTCAGATCCAAGTGGCCTGCAGCGCGATTCTGCAATGTGGAAAAGAGCAAAGGGATTGTCGCCCCAGGAAGCCTTGTGCACCGGCTGGAGATGCGGGGCAAACTCAAGAACACTGACGTTCTCGCACACGCAGATCTGTCGCATGTGAAGAAGACTAATACTGCGGCCGGGCTTGGCTTGCCCGGAAGTATTCTTGGACTTGCCGGTTTCAAATGGTTCTGCGATCGCCGTGACCATGTCGCTCAGCAAGATGCGTCGCAATAGCCTGCTGAACAAGAATCGGGCCTCGTCGGTATTCGAACTTCTCACCTACTGCTTTGGTGGGAAATCTTTGAATGTGTCCGCGCCCCCAAAAATCGCTACGAACGCCTCGGAGGCTTCTTTGGGAATTGCGGATTGAAGCTGTGTTGCGGTGAGCCCCTTCATCGCCAACATGGTTTTCAAAGAATACCGAAGACTCCGCTGATCTATCGGAATCAGCTTCTTCAGCAAGGCCAGCAGTTTCCGCTCCTCGGCACCTGTCAGGTTCATTCTCTGAGCATTCGTGGCCACCAGGTAATGCAACTGAGCGTCCTGTGCCTGAGCAGCACGGAACTTCAGCAGTTCGTCGTACTTCGGTCGTTGCTCTTGTTTCAGAGCCGACCGGACCCAGCGGGTCCATCGCGTGTGACAAACCAACAGAGAAGCCTGATCGCAAACCCAGCACTCGTATAGTTCCGGATCAATCTTCTCTCCCGGAGCAAACGGCTGCTGCATATGTTCTTGCCCAGCAAGGCGCTTGCGCAAGGCCGTTGTGGTCGCTCCTTTTGCGGCCAACTTGAACTTTTGCAACTGCCTGGCATCCAGTTCAAACTGAGATTCCAATGCAGCCGTCCGGGCGTCGGCAATGTTGGCAATCGCCCGGCGAAGTGGTGCCGGATCCTGCCCCTGCCCGAGCAAGATCGGTTTTTCATTTTCCGACCTAACGAGCTTCCAGATCTTCTGCTGCTCTGCCGTCAGCTGCTTCACCACCGCTGCGTCCGGAAACCCCGGCGGCAAACCGCCCTGAAGCGTCGCAGCGTTCAGCTTCAGATTGGCAGTGTCCCAGCGTTCGATCAACGCCTTTGTCAGTTTCCGGTTCTGCTCAATCGACAGTCCAACTCGCTGGTCAACGAGAACGACAGCCGTTTTCACAAACGCCATGTGACCGAACTGCTGACGTAAATCTCGCCCCTTAGCTGCAACGGGACCGTGCAGCGGTAATTCCTGCGCACTGACTAAGCTACCAAGAACAAATCCGCAAAGTGCCACTCTCGCCATGCTCTTCATGATGTGCCCCACCAACTTGATCGCCTATCCAGTGTTGCACGATACGTCCACGAACGCGAGTAGATGGTTTGATCTGACTAAGTCAGTTTGGCGAAGTAGTTCGTCGCAGCGGCAGCGCCTCGATCTTCACCGACGACGTGTAGAGCAATGGAATCTCACCATCTTCACTGGATGCGAATGGAAGATAATCGCTGCCACAGCCCGCTGCGGTGGTCGGATCAACATGCTTCCAGCCTTCGCCGTCAATCAGAACTTCGGCCCACACATGACCTTCGCTGCCGTATAGCCAGCCAAACACCTGACGACTCGGCACACCCGCCGCCCGGCATAGCGTCACGAACACATCAGAATAATCCCAGCAGTGACCGAACTTCTGTTCGAGGACCTTCTTCACCCCGTACCTCGAACCTGTAATGTCACCGCCAAACCTGATGTTTCTGTTCGATCCGAACCAACTCAGAATCGCTCTCAGTTTCTGTCGCCGAGTCTTTGCCGAACCCGTGATTTCCCTCGCAAGCTTCCTGACCTCATCATCATCGACTGGCCAACGCGAATTCCCAGCCACCAAAGGTCTCACGTCTTCTCGATCCGTCGGCGTCGCAGCACCGGTTTCGCTGGTGAGTTGCAGTTCAACGGTCACACTTGGAATCCCCCCGATTTCCGGAAGTTGGTCAAAACGAAATGCAAGCAGGTCGCCATTCGCGACCTCCATCGTCGACGTCACCGCTGGCGTGAACTTCCATTTGTTCCTGGAGCCACCAATCCCAAAGCGCCGTAGTTTCAAAGTGTTGCCAAACGTCAACGCGTTCGAAGCCCGTTCAATCTCTGCCTCCGTCTGTTCCGACGGCTCACGTTCGTGTCGCAGGAATAGATTGAACAGTTCATTCCACTTCATGCAATCACCACCTACCGTCGGCGCGGCGCTGAAGGTGACTCTGTAGGAAACTCGCTTCGGCTGAATCCCAAGTTCATATCGCGCAGCAAGTGCAAGCCGCACGTCGGCCTGTGTTCGCGCGACGAATTCGTAAAGGGTAGTGTCGTTTCGTTGGACGAGTTGCCGCATTGGCTTTGTCTTTCGCAGAGACGCTTCGAGCTTTCGCGCATCCGCCACCGTTGGACACTCGATAACATTGATCTGAACCGGCTGCCCGTTGAATGCGACGAAGGCGTTGATCAGGCGATCGATCTTCCCACCCAGTTTCGAACCGATCGCGTTCGTTTGACGAGCTGGAATAACGCTCGACTTATTCAGCTTCCAGCCCTCTGGCATGCTACGGAACACCTGTGGCATTTCCTGCTGCGGAGAAAACACGCCAACTGCCCAAAGGATCGCGAAGACGGCCCCGACACCAGCGAGCGCCTTCAGTTTTCTAACAGTCCAAGCAGCGACCGATGACGATCCGATGCTGAGTTGTGATTCTGTCAAATTGGTTTCGTCGAGGTCTTTCACCAGCCGCAAGAATCGCGGCCACCGACAACCTCGACAGAAGCCAAGAACTCGTTTACCCGTTGATAGCGCACCAATCCGCGTGATTCCAACCGTGGCAGCCGGCGAGCTATGGCCACACGTCGCACAGTAGATTCGCCAACCCGGAGCGCAAGCCGGAATGCCAGAACCGAATGGGTTCTTATCGTCGGCGTACGCCGCAGCGACATCTCTTGGTTCGCCGTAACGTTCCACGAAGACGACATAGCAGTCGTCCGCCGCAATCCCAGGCTCTGCGCGTTCCAGAGCGGCAAGTTCACGTTCAAGATGCTCGTACGCATCGGCCAGAGCGTCTTCCGGGGTGACGCCCGGTAGTTGCTTCAACTCAGCTTCGAGGACTTCGAGGTACCTTTGCACGGGGGACTTCAGCGTAACCTGCATGGTCGTCTCCAATGATCGAGTTCACAAACTGAGTCGTATTCCGCCACGTCGCCTTCCACTGTTTCAGCACCTGCCGACCTGTCTTCGTAATGCGATAGTACCGGCGCGGCGGGCCTGACACCGACGGCTGAACCTCACTGATCAGCAACTCCTGCTTCTGCATCGATCGCAAGACCGGATACAACGCGCCCTGATTCATCGGCAGATCGCCATCGACCCGCGACTCCAGCCGCCGAGCGATCTCGTAACCGTACAACGCCTTTCGGCTCTCCGCGAACAACGCCAACAGAACTAACGACACCGCACCGGAATTGAGTTCCTTCTGAAACTTGCGCGTGGCCGTTTCAATTTGTTTCGCGTTACTATTCACAACTCCACACTAGTGGCAGATCGCTAGTAGTCAAGTCGAACGCGGATGCGAGTGCCATCCAATACTGGAGATTCTGCACACAATTTGTCACGATGAGGAAGTGCCTTCGCCCAAATGAATGACGGGAACCTCACTGTGCTCGAACGATTCCGTTTCAACTCTCGACTCCTCCTGCTCGCGACCGTGCTGATTGCCCGCCCCGTTGGCATCGCATCGGCCGTTGAACCAACAAAGGCTGAGAAGCCAAACTTCCTCATCATCTTTATCGATGACCAGGGTTACGGTGACCTGAGCTGCTTCGGTTCCACAAAAATCAAGACGCCAAACATCGACCGGTTGGCAAAAGAAGGCCGCAAGTTCACCAGCTTTATGGTGGCGTCGCCAGTCTGCTCGCCATCCCGTGCCGCACTGCTGACGGGTTGCTACCCCAAACGAGTCAGTATGCATCAACACGTCCTGTTCCCATCATCGAAGAAGGGATTGAACCCAAGCGAACACACGATTGCCGATCACCTCAAACAGCAAGGTTACGCAACCGCATGTTTTGGAAAGTGGCACCTTGGCCATCATCCGGAAGTTCTGCCGACATCGAACGGGTTCGACACTTACTTCGGCATTCCATACTCAAACGACATGAACCATCCGGACAACAAGGGAAAGCCGAAAGGCGGCTGGCAGGGGATGGACACTCTGTGGAAGGATCCGGAATCGACGCTGACCAAGTGGAAGACGCCGCTGATGGAAGACGAAAAGATCGTCGAACTTCCCGTCGATCAACGAACCGTCACGCGTCGCTACACACAGAAGGCAATCGACTTCGTGACGGCTCACAAAGACGAACAATTCTTCGTCTACCTGCCTCACACGATGCCGCACATTCCGCTTTACGTGCCGGACGACGTTCGCGATCCGAATCCGTTGAACGCTTATACAAACGTCATCGAACACATCGATGCGGAAACCGGCCGCCTGCTCAACACGCTTGATGAACTCAAACTGACGAACAACACGTACGTTCTCTACACAACCGACAACGGTCCATGGCTGCCGTTCAAACACCACGGTGGTTCAGCCGGCCCGCTTCGTGAAGGCAAAGGCACCACATTCGAAGGTGGCCAGCGCGTGCCTTGTCTCATTCGTGGGCCAGGAATTCCAGCGGGAACCGTTTGCAACGAGCTAACCGGAACCATCGACGTTCTGCCCACCATCGCCGCGATCACCAAGACACCGCTCCCGACCGATCGCAAAATAGACGGCGTTGACCAATCCGCACTTTGGATGGGAACCACTGACAAGTCGGCTCGAACCGAATTCGTGCACTACACATCTCAAGGACAACTCGAAGGCCTTCGGCAAAACAACTGGAAGCTTCTGGTCAAGAAGCCGCGCCAAAGACGCAACAATCGCAACCAGAAAGCAAAGCCCCAACCAACGCGAACCATGCTATTCGATCTTGCCAAAGACCTTGGCGAGAAGAATAACCTCGCCGAAGCGAACCCCGAGATCGTGAAGCAACTGAAGGCTCGCATGGAAGAACTCGACGCCGAGATCACCAAGAACCAGCGAGCTCCTTGGCGGACGGAGTAACCAGCAAGGGTCGGGAGTCTTTCGACGGCACACGAAGAATCGGAGCACTAAATGCAAATTCTTCAGAGATCCGTTTCCTTACCCGTTGCCCTGATTGCAATTCCACTCGGCGCGATCTCTTCGATTGGCGTTTTAGTGTTTTTGACGCTGCAAGAACCGGAAACGCGTGGGCCCGTACCAACAATGCGGCAGGTGAGGAATGTGGCGGTCTTCATCAACAACACCCTGCTGCAAGGTCACCAGATTTCAGAAGACCGTTGGCAGGAAGAACTGAAAGGCCGGGGCTTTGAAGATAATCTGACGGACGCGTGGGGCAACAAATTGCTGCTTCGAGTTTCAGGTAACGAAGTTGAAGTTCGGTCTACTGGGGCTGACGGAATAACAAACACTTACGATGATGTCGCATGTTCGTTCACACTTTCCGCTCAACAACGTCGATCCAGATGACCGTTGCCAACCCTCGCTAACGCACACGGCTATTCGCCGTTGACCAACGAATTCTCCCAAGCAGCAGATTGCCCGCCGCGTTTCGACGAGGAAGCCATTCACCAACCGTCACCCACGACTCATCAGGGCTGACGTTGGTCACGTTGAAGTTGCCCATCAACGCCACATCGTCGGGCTGGCTCACACCGTCGCCAACAATCGGAAGAACCACACGTTCGGTGTCTCGTATCAGACAGAGTCGCTGTGGATCGACCTGAGCAATCCATAGTGGCGATCGCCAGCGGATGACGTTGGTGTTTGACACATCTTTTCGAGTGTAGACCAGAAACAGTCCGTCCGAATGTGGAAGCCAGTGTTGTTGAGTCGTCGACATTTCAATCGGCGTGCCGTCGTCCCATGCCCACTGGACTTTACGTCCGTACTTCAGACCGCCGTCACTTGCCGCGACATACCCGTGCCCGTCTTCAGCCCGGATGGTCATGAAGAATCGGTCATTGCATCTTGTGACCGATGGCTCCAGCAGACCCCGACCGGCATTGAGCTCCAAAGGTGGTCCGACTTCCTTCACCTTGAGTTCCAGGCCATTAAACGAGCAGCGAACTCCAGCGACCATTCGGTGCTGTGATTTCGGTCCGAACGTGAACGACATCATGATGTCACCATTCGGCATCACCACACGCTGACCGCAGTTGTTCGAATAGATAAAGCCACCGCGCGGATCGTCCCATTCCAGAATCCGTCGCGGCGACCATGTTCCGTCTGGCTTACGAACCAAATAGACCGGGTACCGCGCCAGTTGGTCGCCTTTGGCAAATCTTGGGCCCCTGTAGAAAACGACGTGCCCCAAAGCGAGCACCGTTTTCGTGGGCGCATGATACTGCGGAACAACATCACACACGCCCGCCATCAGCCCAGGATGCCCATCAACCGGCTCGCGCCCGAGCGGTTCAATCGACAACGCCTTCGACCATGTTTTGCCAAGGTCATTCGATTCCACGTACTCGACAGGCCCAAAGTAGTCTGAACCGCGAATCCACTGCCGCGTCATCAAAACAGTTGGCCCACTTTTCCCTGGAACGACGCAAGCTCGCGGATGGAACCACGTCTCCGACTTTCCATCGCGATTCTGATGAAGCGTCACTTTCTCAATTGACTCAATCAGCGACTGCGGCGTGGACTGAGAGAAAACCTGCGGAACAAGAACCGTAACCGTCGCACCTTGGGCAACGGCACCAAGAAACTGTCGTCGAGATACATCTGCCATCAGCGTTCCTCCACGTTCATGTTGCCTCTCAGTGAACCGGTTCGCAACTCACAGCGAGGCCGAGAACTCTTGTCTGCAGATTTCCAGTTTTCTGATTCCGATATCGACCAGCAGCAACATTCGGACAAACACCTGCATGGTAGGCACCAAGCATTTAGCCATCCGGTTGGACTTGTGGCCTCAACCAGCCAGAACTATGCACGCATCGTCGCAAACCAAACACCAGTGGACTGACCACGCCCGTCAAAGTAAATTCAACAGCAGTTTGTGACGGCGTGTCGCAAACAATTGATGTAGCATTTTCCGACATCACGTCGAACAGAACCACGTTGTGCGACCTAGCGTTTTGAAAACCTCCGCTGAAATTGCCGATTCGATCTCGCAGAATATCGCACACATCTACCTTCGTCCGTCTATGCATGTTGGGTCGACATCCGCTGCTTCCTCGGCGAACTCGCTTGACAATCTCCTTTTCGCTCTTCACTACCAATGGGCGTTCGCGCACGGTCGCGCCCGTGAATTCCGGGACATCGTCAGCGCTCAACATAATGCCGCCGAATGCAGCAACCTCGGATTTGCCGATGCCTTTCGCCATATTCATAATGGTGACAGCAACGAGGGTGCCTCACGATTCGTAATGCGCAATTGGCGTAAAATATCGCAGACGCTCGAAATATCTCTGGATGATGGTTCAGGGCGTAACGCGATGGATGCCGAAATCTAGTGCATCGGTCGCACAACATGGTTTTTACGCTAGGCGTCGCAGTCTTATGGCCGACCCAATCGACACCACGACCGACGAATGGAAGAATCTCTCGGATGAAGAGCGGTATGCGATCACCCAGCCAGTTTGCGAACGCTTCGTCGCTCAGTTCGGCAAGCTCTCGAACATCAACTACATATCCCACGCGCCACATGCGATCTATGTTGGCACCTCACTACCTGAAGGAACATTGATCTCTGAAATGCCTGCCACTTACGAGGGTATTCCCGTCGAGCAAGACCCCGTTCGTGAGGCAATGGATCGCTTCATCGCAACTTGGACTGCAATCCTCTCGCAAATCGCTGGTTGGACACAGGACCAGATCGCAACTGTCGCCAATGATGGCCATCTCTGCTTTCGCTCTGCGTGGTTCCTACATTACTCACCAATCGAACTCATGCCGAAATACCTGAGATCCGAGAAGCTGTCCGAGATACCCGGAACTGAAATTCCCCGGCGAATTGAGGACGCCATCACGGATGGGATTTCTGATGGCGCAGACCTTTGGCATCCGGACCTCGACCCAAAGTACGACTGGGCCGCTGCTCGCGAGCGTGTTGCAACCGCAAATCGCATAATGGAACGTAAATTCCTGACGCCGTAGCGGCGGCTAACATGGGTTTTACGCTAGGCATTCGGCACACCGCTGTTATTTGTTCAAGAGCACCGAGTGCGACTGGGAAGAGCATCCGCAGTGGGGACACATCGCACAGAGCCCCAAGTCACTTCGGAGCCCAAGTAGCATCGATATTCCGGACGGCATCAAATTCAACTTCAGACTATTCGCCCAGTTCCTGAACGTTGTGGATGCCGCGTAGTCGTCCAACATGATGCCAACCCAAGCCCTGTTTCGGTACCGAGGCCAATTCTCGCTTTCCTGATGGGGAAAGTAGGTCGTTCTTGACTACACACTGATCTTTGAACCGCTTGTTGACGCGTACAGGAGTCGTCGGGTCCAATTAGGTTCTGAAGAACAGATCGGGAGCGTCGGATGCTGCAGCTGAATCGTCGCAAAAGTAAATCACAACGAGTTGAGCCCCTCGAAGAGCGGACGCTGCTTTCAACGATCACGATCACTTCGCTTCAGGATAATCTGGACACTGACGGCAAAGTCACGCTTCGTGAGGCGTTGCTCGCGGCGAATGAAGACAGATCGGTTGACGGTTCAGAAGCGGGTGACGGTGCAGATACAATCGTGTTCGCTTCAGGATTCGGCGGTGCTTCGATCAGGCTGAATGGAACGCAGTTGCGGATCGCGTCCGATGTCACGATCGATGGCCCCGCAGACAAGATCACGTTGGACGCCGATGACCAAAGTCGCATCTTCGCGATTCTTGATGCCGATGAGGTCAATCTGATTGATCTCCGTCTCGAGAACGGCGATGCCGCGACCGGCGGTGCAATTCGATCCAGGGCAGCCGCCCTATCGCTGACGCGCACGGAGTTTTTCGGCAACAGCTCCAGCGATGGTGCTGGCGCGGTTTACGTTGTCGATAGCCCGTCAGGTTCGTTGCATGTCAATGACTCGTCCTTCATGGCGAATCACTCAGACGATGGCAGTGCGGCGATCCGGACAGAATCTTCGGATGATGTTGCGATTGAAACCGCCATCGTCAATTCCACGTTCCAAAACAACAACGGCAATAGCATCGTTTCCAGCAGCCTTGGTCCTGACGATCAATCGTTGGTTTCGGACTCTGAGTTCTCCAACAACTGGGGAACCGCTGTGATTGCGCGTACGGTGAGGAATAGCGAGTTCAATAACATCAATGGCAATGGCGGGGGTGTACGGGAAGCGTATTTGGTTGAAGGTTCAACGTTCGATCGGATGCAAGGCTTCGGTTCTCCAAGCGCGATTTCACTGGCTCCACGGCAAGCGGATGGAGAAGAGTCCATCATTCGGGACACTGTCCTGACATCTTCTTCGCCAATTCGGATCGAGAGCTGTGAAGGGCCTGCGAAAGCGACGGAATAACGGCTCGAGAACGTCACTGCGACAAACACAACATTGTGTGGAGGATGAGACGACGCGATAACGAAAGAGATTGCC
>JBGCDN010000701.1:0-5650 GCA_045105495.1 Planctomycetaceae bacterium | reverse complement strand
GCAGGGCCTCGTTCTGAGGAACATCACAAGAGGGGCATACCTCTGCGTATTGAAAGAAAGCGGATCGGTCTGCGTTAACGACTTTTTTGAGCTGAGTTTCGTTGGCCTGAACCGTACCCATTGGGTCCCGCGTTGTGCCTCGAATCGAGGCAATCGTGGTAGTTGTGGTTTGCCGGTGCCGTTGTCGTTCCTGTTCTTCTTCCTGCTGGATCTGCATGGAGACGATGTGCCCAAAAAGTTCACAGAGCGAACGTTGGTCGGGTGATAGTCGTCGAGCTCGGTAGCTGTGGAACGCGAACAGTCCCCAAAGTTGCCCACGGACGATGATCGATACATTCATCGTCGATCGAACGCCCATATTCTCGAGGTATTCAATATGAATTGGAGACACGCCGCGAAACTGGCTGTAAGTCAAATCGAGTGGTGGTATGCCAGCTTGAGAGATCAACGCAGACGGGGTGGCGCGGGTGTCATGAATAATTCGGAATCTCGATCGCAGGGCAATCTGACGTACCTGTAACGGAATGTCAGATGCCGGATAACGCAACCCGAGGAAAGGCTCGATGCCAGGTCCGTGTGATTCAGCCGCGACCTCGCCGTCACCATTCTTCATGAACCGGTAGGCCATGATGCGATCGTGCCCGGTCAGATGCCGCAGCACGGTGACTGCCGAATCGAGTAGGGTTTGCAGGCCGTCACCGCTGTGAAGGGCAGACAGCATTGACCGAACCCCCGTGACAGCGGACTGCGGTCTCTGTCTTGATGAATCGTCGTGTTCCAGTTCAACGATTGCCTGGTTAGCAGAGGTGTAGACTGAGATGTCCGTCGGTCTGTCGTTCAGGTGAAACAGTCCAATGCGATCTCGTTGCGTCTGGATCGTCGGCAGCCCAAGGGCTCCGCGGATAGCGTGCGGAATTTCGTTCGAATTGAATATCTGCTCGTACGGCTGCCCAAGGATGCTTGTCGCATCGTTTAGGTATTCAGGGCCAAGGTTGTCGCTGTGGTGTAAGACGGTGCCCGATTCCAGATCGAAGCCTAGCAGTGCTCCAAAACTCTGGATCCGGCCAGGGATGTGAACCGGTTCGCTATCACAATTGGAAAGGGCGACTCTCTCTGCTTCATTCATTGCGGAGTTCCAGTTAGGTTAGCCAAAGTGCTACTGCGTCATAGGCTTGATGTCAGCGGATGCGATGTTTCGGGTAAAGATTTGATGTGCTGATTCGAAGACACCCTGTGCTGAAGCGACAGATTCGGCTCTATCGCAATCGGCTGTCACCAGGGCGTCGCGGAAGATGGGCCATCTCGTTTTCGCATCGCCGCTCAGTCGCTCGAGAAAGGCAAGTCCGGTGCCGTTGGGTAGCTTCTCTGCTGCAGATCGAATCATGAAGCTGGCTCCCATGGCAGAACCTTCGAGCGTGTACCCGACGCCCCATGCCGCTGCCGTGGTGGTCTCAGTCGCTGACCGATTTGCTGTGCCGTTGGTCGATGGCTCAACAGTATTCAGGTCCGACTTCAGCGATTCGATAACGACGTCCGCGTGTCGAGGAAGTCCGGCCAGCTGTGCTGCGTGGTCAAAAGCTGTTGCGTATGTGACGTACAACTCGAGCATGGATTGGAGGTAGATAGAGTACCTCGCGGTTGACGAAAACGGCTTTAGGTCGCCAACACTCCTGTCTAGTTCTTTATGTGTGGCTGCAGTCGTTTCCCGAAGGGTTTCACGAAGATTCATATCGGTGGGCACCATGTCTTAGTTTCATGATGCGATGTCATCATGTCCTGTCGGTGTGACGCTTTCCTATCCTTACCTGAGGCGCGAGAAGCTCTATTCGAGCGTGTTCTCGCCAAGCTGCCGTAGTGTACGAAGAACTGTCTGATATGCGAACACGTCGACAAAGATTAGAGCAGTCGTGGTTTCCGCACGAGTTACTCGCTTAACCGTCAGTTTCGGTTCCACGAAGGTCGCTTTTTGGTTCCTCTGCTTTCGGTTGGCCGATTCGTTGAAACAATCGATAAGCGATGAAGAGAGCTACCAACTGACAAAGGCCTCTGACGAAGAATGGAATGCCGGGTAGCTTCGTGGCGACTTTGTCTGACGTGAAATAGCTAAACAGCCCGGATGTAAAAATCAGTGGTGCAAAGATACTGGTGACACTTCGCAGCGATGTGATCGCACCTTGCATCTGGCCCTGCTCTGACGGATCGACACTTTTGGCGACAATGCTTTGAACGGCCGGGCCGGCGATGCCACCGATGGAACCGAAGATGATGACGCAGTACACCATCCATCCCTGTGAAGCAAACGCGTAGCCCATGAATGCTAGGAAGGCGATGCCCATTCCAAACAGCACCGCATTGCGTTCTCCCAACCGCTTGATCATTGGGCGAACCATTCCTCCTTGAACAATGATGGCCATGATGCCAACAAGGCCCAGTGCCAGACCGTTGGTGAGTTCATCCCAGCCGTAGCGATACGAGCTGTGGAAGACCCATACGTTTTCAAGACCACGCTGAGCCAGCGAGACAAACAGAATCGCAACAGCCAGTCCGGCAACGACGGGATACTTTCGCAGTCGAAGCAGGCTTGCCAGCGGGTTCATCTTTGAAGCCGTGAATGGGCTGCGATTTTCAGGAGCCAGAGACTCCGGAAGGACAAACAAACCGTACAAGAAGTTGACCAGCGCGAGTCCTGCCGAGACCCAGAAGGGAAGCCGCAGGCTATACGAACCAAGTAAGCCCCCAAGCGCCGGGCCAATTGCGAATCCAAGACCGAAGGCCGCTCCGAGAAGACCAAAGTTGCGGGCCCGAGTTTCATCTGTCGAGATGTCAGCGATGTAGGCATTCGCGGTGGTGAAGCTGGCTCCCATGATGCCGGCGACCACACGGCCAACGAACAACCACAACAAAGTCGGAGCGTTTGCCTGAATGACGTAGTCAACGGCAAGACCGGCCATGGCGAGCAGCAGAATTGGTCGTCGCCCAAATCGGTCAGACAAAGCCCCAACGATTGGGGCGAAGAAAAACTGGGTCACCGCATAGCTGGCCCCAATTATTCCGCCCCACAAGCTGGCAGCTGATGTAAGTTCACGCAGACTGAGACCGGGGCTCTCTTGGTGCAGCAGATCTTTGATCAGTTCTGGTAGAACCGGAATAACGATTCCGATACCGATGATGTCGATGAGCAGTGTGAAGAAGATGAAAATTATCGCCGCTTTGCGCGGTTTTTTTCCGTTGATCTCCGATGCCAGTTCCGGCATCGAACCATCCGGGTTCTCTTTTGATTCTGAGTCCACTACACCATCAATCGATTATTGAGATTCAGCGGCTGGCACTCGCTCGCTGATTTTCTTGTTTTCGCGGCCGATAAAAATCGCCAGTCCCAGCCAGCCGATGGCGATTGGTACGACACACCACGAAAGTGTGGTCATCGCCAATCCTGCTGAACTGCGAAGCTGCCGATACAGTGACCCGATCCCGGCATCACCACCGCGGCGGACGATAGTATCGATAAAGCTCTTCGCCTTGTATCGGTCTTCGCGATTTACCGCCGTAAACAGAACTTCGCGAGCCGGGTTCGAGATCGCATATTCCGCCGCTCGGCCGGTGACTGAGATAACAGCCAATACCGTGAGAGTAGGCGCGAGAGCCAGTGATGTAATGCCAAAAATGTAAGCAAGCGGCAGCACGGCCAGTGTCAGCCCCACCCCGAACCACTTCATCAATCGTCCAACAACAAGCGTTTGCAGAAGGATTGTCAGAACCTGAACGCAGAAGTTGACCCTCGCAAAAAATGATGTTTTCGCTTCGTCGGTCGTGAGTGCTTCAGCAACGATTTCGGCCTGCTGGAAGTAGATGGTCGTCCCGCAGGTGGCCAGTAAGAATCCAAAAGCTGCAATCGCCAACAGGTAATGAGAACCGAGCACCGCTGTGAGCCCGGCAAACGGATTCCCGCCAGTAGCCTGCCCGATGGACGATTGGTCCTGCTGCGGTCCAAGTGTTCGATGGGCGCGTTCCAGATCGAAGTAGACGAATAGCGAGAGTCCGAGTGCAATTCCGGGAAGAAACAGCAAGTTGACTTGTCCAATATTCTCTGTCAGCCAGCCCGCGACTAAAGAAGCCGCCATGCCGCCGGCGGTTCCGCCTGCCATTACAAAACCAAACAGCCGCCGTCCCTGCTCTGTCGACAGCATGTCTCCAATCACGCTCCAAAAGAACGAGACGATGAACAAGCCGTACACACTGATCCAAATAAACAGAACCCGAGCGATCCACTCTTGCGCCGCGACTTCGCCAATCAACGCGCTGTCTGGTGTGAATCGGAAGGCTGCCCAAAATCCAAGCAGGCTCACGATGAAGAACCCGTAAATACTGGGCACCAGCTTCTTCCGATCAAACCGCGAAACCAGAAACGCAAACGTCGGAATCGCTACCAGCATCGCGCTGAATGTGGCGAAGAAAAGCCACTCAAGATTCTTAATCCCATAAGTCGCGCTGATCTGTTCGCGAATGGGTCGCAGAATGTAGTAGCTAAAAAGGACCAGAAAGAACCAACCAGCTCCGTGACGGACAACCGACCGTTCGTGGTCGGTCATTTCGCCGATCATTCTCTCTTCAAATGTTCGAAGCATTCTCAGCCCTTCAAGCCGAGCAGTAGTTGAAACTCGCTGACACTGTAGTGGACTCCGGATTTGAGTCGACCCATCCACCTGTGATTCGAATTCTCAACGAAGAAACTTGATCATGCGAACAAATCCGAAGTGGACGAGGCAACGAGTCCCAGACCGCCACGTTGCATCAAACCTGGCAAGAATTTCATCGCCCCACGGTCATCAACTTGCTGTTAGACGAACACAGTTCTACTGCTAACATTCGGAATCACACGCAGTCAGAGAGAACACCAATGAGCATCAACACGATAGACGTGAACGAACTTTCGAAAATCGCGGCCAACACGCCGATCGACCTCATCGACGTTCGCACGCCGGGCGAGTACGAAACAGTCCACGCGAAGGATGCAAAGCTGTTTCCGCTTGATTCGCTTGATCCAAAAAACATCGCAGCCCAGCGCCGAACGCCGGAAGATCAGCCGCTGTACATGATCTGCAAGATGGGCGGTCGTAGCATGAAAGCCTGCGAGCAGTTTGTGGCAGCCGGGATTCCGAACGTCGTGAATGTCACCGGAGGAACCGACGCTTGGGTGGCTGCGGGGCACCCATCAATCAAAGGCGAACGGAAAGTCATGGCCATCGATCGACAAATGCGAATCGCTGCCGGGTTGCTGGTTCTGATAGGCGTCTTGCTGTCGCTGAAATTCCCGTGGGCAATTTGGGTCGCTGGGTTCGTCGGAGCTGGGTTGGTCTTCTCAGGAGTCACCGACACGTGCGGCATGGTCGCTGTGCTGGCGAAGATGCCGTGGAATCGACCGAAGGGTGCATGCGGCACGGGCGGTTGAGGCATCTAATTCGCGACCAGTTTGGTTGCCAGCACTACGAATCAGAGACAGACGGTGTCGGTGCAGCGTCTGCGCCAAGTTGTGACATTACCCAGCGTGCATAGACGATTGTGATGATCGTCATGAAAACGTTCGCTCCTGCCATGCTGTACCAGACGACATCGACGCCGTAGTTCAAGTGATGAACTCCCAGCCACATCA
>JBGCDN010000700.1:0-2648 GCA_045105495.1 Planctomycetaceae bacterium | reverse complement strand
GAACCAACTCCAGCGGCGCTGTACCAGTTCTTAGCTGAGCTTTCTTCAACGATCGGTCAGCCGAAGCTGCTCCGTTGTGTTGTCGTTGAAGACGATGCATCAGTGTGTGCCCAGCTTGTCGAAGTGCTTTGTTGCCTGTTCGACGTTCTTACGCGCGCTGCCGGTAAGTGTTACAGAGGCGTCCTTCAATCTTGAGGTTTGAACCGGCATCAGTTTCGCCTGCCAGTTCAGTTTGACCCGCGCGACTTTTTGATTCGCCTTGCCGTTGAATGCGTTCCATGGCCAGTCTACCGCAGCCTGAAATGCGGGCGCGCCCCACTCGGGGACTGAGATGGCTGGATCCCAATTCAAGGTGTCCCAACCAATTTTGGCTTGAGTCCGACCGCGGCCTGACGCTGGGCGCTGGCGATTGGCGTTGTAGAAAATGGCCTGAGCGTAAGTCGTCAGGCCAGTATCAGATGGGGCAGGGTACAGAACCTCAGAGAACAGCGGTTGGTAATCTCGATGTGCAACGCCAACGACGGTGAATAGTTTTTCTGCCTCCAGCTTTGAGCTCTTAGAGGTTCCTGTCCACTTCTCCCGACCCTTGCGATCACGCCTACCTTGATAGGTGTCCTTCATCACCAACATCCGCAACGGTTCTTTCTTCTTGCTCCAACTGACTTGACGATTGCCCTTACGAGGTCGATGCCCGCTCCGGAACTGCCACGATTTGACCAGCGTGTAACGATTGCTCCACTTGTCAAAGTTTTCCATGGCCCGCGACTTCGGTGCCCACTGTTTCAGCCACGCTCGAAAGGGGGCTCGGAAGCCATCGACGTGCGGATAGCTAGCGCGAACCCATTGGGTGTAGCGTTCCTGCTGCTGATTCAACTGGTTCGGAATACTCTTCACACTGAGATTGTTCGACTCAGCCGGGAGCGGCTTGTTGAGGGCTTCCTCCATACCCTCCAGCTTCTCGTTGAGCTTCTTCAACTCTCTGTCGATCTCGTCGATTCGCTTGCGCTTGGCGATGCGCGATTCTTCAATCTCTTGCTTCTCACGAAGAAGCTCCGCCTTCTCGCTCGCGCCGACATCATCTTCCTTCAGGCGTTTGTCGATATCCTTCTCGTACTTGGCGAGTTCAACTATGTCTCGACTTAGCTTCCTGGACCGCTTCTCCATCGCCCGCATGGCCTTGTTAATCTTGCGCTTCATGCCGCCAAGATTGAGCTCTGGCAGTGTGAAGACTGGTGGCTTGTCAGAACCCCAGCCACGCGTTGGTGATGTTGAACCGCGCATACTGGGTTTCGGTTCCGCTACGACCGGCAGTCTCAGTTCTTTGAACTCGGGAAACAGCGATGCTTCAACGTAGAGACGCTGTTGAAGGTCCTGCACCAGCCTTTCAACAGACTGGTTTAGGATTCCCGGCTTTGACTTGCCTGTCTTTGGGTAGTATCCCGCAACGAATGCGGCGTGGGCAGAGAGTGTTGGGATGAGCTGCGTTTCGACGATCTTCTTGACAGGTTTGAACGCGACAGCGATGGCTTCCAACGCTTTCAGTACAAACCACTCTTTGCCGATCAAAACAATGTTTGCTGTGCCGGCAATGTGTACGCCGTAGGCCAATGCGGCTGTTCCAATTCCCCAGGGCGGCGGAACAAAGAACCCGGCGTTCGCGAATGATTTGATTGGAAGGATAACGGCCAGTTGCCGTTTCAATGCCATCCTTGAATCGTAGATCGTCGCAAACGCCCGCATCTCATCGTTCGGCGGTGATGTCTTCCGAATGACGAATTCCACAACCTTGCGGTCGATATCGATAATCGGCTTTGGTGTATAACCGAACGGAGACGGAGCGATCGGAGCTGGCAGAATGAATCCAGTGATCGTGCGGTTCAGGGCAATGTTCTCGGGCGGATTCGCCTTGATTCCGAGATCTAGTTCAGGCCCACCAATCGCTTCGTGAATCGCAGCGATGGCTGTTGCCTCACCCAGCATGTGATTCGTCGCCGTCAACGCGTTCATGCCTCGCGCCATCCAGAGCGATGACGAATAGGCAACTGCATCGGCCGCGTTCTGCGTCTCAATTTTCTCTTTCGTGACGTGCCCGACGTTGCCAACCAGTCCGGCCAGCGACACAAGTCCCAGCATCAGCAGAGAGGCCAATAACGTGACTTTTCCGTTTTCATCGTCGTGGAACCGAGCCATAGGCCCCGGCGTACCCGATGACGTTCTAGTCAAGTTTTCCATAGCCAATTCCTAGTTCCTGCCGTGCGTTCTTCGGACCCTCGTTCTGCAGCGTTGCCGTGCTGCTTAGCGGAAAGAAGTAGTCACCACCTGACCCCTTTTCGCCCAGCAGTTTTCCAATTCCCGGCATGTTGAACCGAAAGCGATACTCGACGGTCACGCTGACGTCCGCGTCATGGCTTCGCGGTTTGCCATTCGTGCGAACCGAAATTCGTTCCGCCGCGTTGGCGTACTTCGCCTTGATACTGCCTTCAGACACTGCGTCGTTCGCAAAAGACTTGTACGCCTTCGTGTAAGAGCCAACATCAGCCGGTGCGGTTCCCTTCGAGCCCATCGCGCTGGCAAACGGGACGAACGATTTGATGGCGGCGTCCTCGACCCGTTTTTCAGTATCAGCCCACCGGCGATCGGCAGATGAC
>JBGCDN010000699.1:0-6700 GCA_045105495.1 Planctomycetaceae bacterium | reverse complement strand
CCTCGTCTCACCTGCGTTCGAGCACATGCTGGCATTCGGCAACAACCGCCCCCTGACCGAAGAAGAACTCGCGCGGGCCATTCGACTGGATCCGGGACAGTTCCAAGGGTTCGGCCCAAGTCTTGATGCCGTCATGCAGATGCTTGAGGAGCAAAAGCGGCAGATATTGGAGAAGTACGAGACGGATACTGTGCAGGGCGAGGCCTACATGGTCTACCGGAACACGGGCCAGAACATTCGAGTTCCAAAGTCATTCCGCAAAGCGTTTCGCCCCGCATTCGACGATGAGCAGATCTATCAGCTCGAACAGATCTGGTACCGGGCTGAGCGAGAAGATCGGGGTTTTGCGTCCAGCATTCTGCACCTAATGGAAGATCTCGGGAACAAGTACGAGATAGACGAACTGGCCGCGAAGTATGACTTCACCGGCGAACAGTCGATGACGATTCCCGAAGCACTGGAGATAAAAGAGCAGCTGGAACAAATCGACAAGCTTCTGGAACAGCTGGAAGATGTTCAGGAAAACGGTCAGATTGGCATCATCGATCTGGACGAACTGTCAGAGTTTGCTGACGAAGAAAAGGTCGGTGAGCTGGCGAACTTCCAAAAACAGATTGAAGACTACATCCGAGAAACATTGGAGAATCAAGGACTCGACGCCAACGACGGACGAGTGAACCTCACACCGAAAGCCTACGCCCTGTTCCAGGGGCGATTACTCGAACGCATTTTCAGCGAACTGCAGGCCTCAAAGACCGGAAGGCATCAAGCCAACATTAGCGGCGAAGGCGCTGTTGAACTGCAAACCACGAAGCCCTACGAATTTGGCGACACCGTCACCAACATGGATATTCCGCAGACGCTGACGAACGCAATGCTACGAAACGGTCCGGGGCTACCGATTCGAATCAAGCAATCAGATATCGAGATCCATCGAACCCGCAACAATCCGAAGTGTGCGACCGTGGTTGCGATGGACATGTCTGGTTCGATGCGATACGGCGGCGAATACGTCAACGTAAAGAAGATGGGTCTGGCGTTGAACGGACTGATTCGGAGTGAGTTCCCGGGAGATTTCCTACGGTTCGTCGAGATCAGCACCTTCGCCCGCATGCGACCAGCTAGCGAGCTGATCGAGATGATGCCGAAGATTCCCACGATCACCGATCCCGTTGTTCGCCTGCGAGCCGACATGAGTGATGAGCGGATGACATCAAGTGAAATCCATATCCCGCCGCACTTCACCAACATCCAACACGGTCTGCGACTGGCTCGGCAAAACCTTGCAACCCAAGACACCCCCAACCGACAGATTGTCCTGATTACTGATGGACTGCCGACGGCTCATTTCGAAGAAGAGCAGCTCTACATGCTGTACCCACCCGACCCGCAAACCGAAGCAGCCACAATGCGAGAGGGCATGCTTTGCAAACGGGATGGAATTACGATCAACATCTTCCTGCTTTCGACCTGGTCTCAAACCCACGAAGACATTCAGTTCGCGCACCGACTGGCTGAATCAACTGGCGGTCGCGTGTTCTTCACGGCTGGGAAGGAGTTAGACCGATTCGTCGTTTGGGACTACGTGAGCAATCGACGAGACATCGTCGGCTAGATAGGGCGGCAATACGGTTCACGGATGGCGCTACCCGACGGATTTACTTCCTCGTCCCACTTCGCAACCAGATGTAGCCTGCCACGAATGTGATAGCGAGGATATAGCCATATTCGGACGGCCCCATTTCCACGAAGAACGTGCCGATCAGCCCCTTGAAGGAGTTCCACCAAAGTCGGACCGGTTGAGTAAGGGTATCCATTGTTGAGGCTCCGGACGCAGGCCAACGACGCGAATACGACGTGGTTCTTCAGTCCACCGCTTAAGCCTGGCATTGAAAGAACACCCTGGTGTCGCCAAGCCGCTCAATGAATAGAAAAAGCAACAGTTCGACACCGCAAATTCGGCTTAACCGGACTCAGGCAGAACCACCAGATTGTCGCGATGGATCACCTCGGCATACGGCACATGCCCGAGTATTCCAGCGATCAAATCAGAGCTGCGGCCGGCAATGCGGCCCAGCTCGCTGGAAGAATAGTTGGACAGCCCGCGAGCAACTTCCTGCCCAGCCGATCCGACAACAGCAACCGCCTCACCCTGCCGAAACTCGCCTGTCACTTGCTTGATGCCGACCGCAAGCAGCGATCCCCCTTTCAACAGAATCGCGTCACGCGCACCGTCGTCGACTATTAGACGACCTTCAGGTGCGACCGTGTATCCGATCCATCTCTTCCACGCCGGTATCGAGCGTTCCTGGCTTCTGAACCATGTTCCAATCGATTCGCCCGCAAGAACCGCAGACAAGACGCCTGTGGTGCTGCCGTTTGCAAGAACAACATTCACCCCTGAAGTCATTGCTGTTCTTACAGCCTGCAGTTTCGACTTCATCCCGCCAGTGCCAAAGCGAGAGGCTTCGTCGGTTGCAAAGCGAAGCAATTCGGGGTCCCAGCCATCCACTGCTGAGACGATCGGCTGATCGACCGAACCACGGTGCAGACCATCAACAGAACTCAGTATCACCAACAATGCATCTGGCAACATCGATGAAAGCATGGCGGCGAGATGGTCGTTATCGCCGAACTTGATCTCGTCGACACTTACCGTATCGTTCTCATTGACGACAGGAATCACTTCGTACTCGAACAAGGTTCGAATCGTATTAGTGGCGTTCAGGTAGCGTTCGCGACTGCGGAAGTCGTTCGCCGTAAGCAGAAGCTGGCCGACGTGAATACCAAATTCACGGAGACTGTCTTCATAGAGCCGAATAAGACGCGACTGGCCGGTCGCTGCAGCGGCTTGAAGGTGACGAAGATCCGTCGGGCGAGTCTTGAGCCCCAACCGCCCCATCCCCGCCGCAACTGCGCCACTTGATACAACGACGACTTTCTTGCCAGCACGCCGGAGAGCAGCGAATTGCTCTGCGAAATGCTGCATTCGATTGAGATCGATGCGGTCAGAACCATCCTGCGTCAGGACACTGCTGCCAATTTTGTCCACGATCGTTTCCGCTTGGCCAACGTTTTCAGAGCGGTGAAAGTCAGGCATGATTAGCGCTCACAACAGCATCTTCGAACCGACGACAGAGGGCTAGTTGTCATCGTCGTCCTGAGCCCCGTTGCTCTCGAACACATCATTCAGTTGATTACGGAATGCATCCATCCGGGCGGGATCGAAGTAGTTGTCGATAACGCGTTTCATCTCGCCACAAACCCGATTGATGCGACCACGCGAAACTCGGTTCCTCGCGGCAAGGGCTTTTTGCACCGCTGGCTGCTGGAACGTCGTGATCTGATCTTCGAACTGCTTCTTGCCCGGCAACGCCTCAAGAGCTGCCACTTCAGCCCGAGTCTCATCGGCTTTGCCATCTTTCGAGTATTGCATCGCTGCCGACATATGGACGGCTCGCCTAGCGACCAGGTCAATAAGACGACCCTTCAAAAGGTCAACTTCGCCCTCGACGAGAAGACGCATGGAATCGTCCGGCATCAGAACCGTTTCTTTCGCCAACAGGCCCGGAGCGTAAGGAATTCGCGCGAGCAGGAGTTTTCCGCTGTAGACGTAAATCCAATACGTTGGGTAGCTGCCTACCGGGATCACGACTTCCCCGTAGCGGTCGCTAATCAGGTTGACGCTCTTTTCGAGTTCCTCGTCGCGGTACTTGAGCTTGGACACAAGATTCACCCGGTGACAGAGCAGTGGCTTTTCCGGATTGGACCGTAGCACCAGCTTGACTCGCGTCGCCTTATGGCGAGGACGCTGACGCAACGCAAATTGCTCCGCCCGCCTGGCGTTCCGTCCGAAGACAGTAGGAACACCCGAGACGAGGGTTCCGCCAATGACGTCACGATCAATGTCCTGAACAACGAGGTATGTCAGAGTTTGATACTGAATTCGATCAACCTGATCACGATTACGCTTGTTGAAATATCGAACAACGGGAGTCAAAACATCGCCAGGCTTAATCTGCGCGGCTTTCGGATCTGGAGCTGGAAACTCGCCAGCCTTCAACGTCACTTCGATATAGCTCTTGTCAAACTTATCGGCGCGGCGGAATAACAGGACCGGTCGGAAGACTTCGATCAGCAGATGAACAATCTGGTTCGGCACTGCGGCAAGGTCATAGGTCTCTGCAAAGGCTGGCACAGTTAGAGAATTGGACCGGAAGTCCCATTCTCGGGCTGTAAGGGAAAGCGTTTCAGGATCCAAAGCAACGAACAAGACTTTGTCGAATTTAGCCTCATACCGCTCTGATACAGCATCGGACTGCAATCGCTCGATCGCATCGCCAACCAGCATCCAGTCGTTCATTCGAACATCGGTATTCCACATCCCACCCCAAGTGCGACGAACCATGAGTTCGACGTGATCGCGGAGTGCAGCCCGCGTAGCAGCCGTCATTAACCGATGACGCGGCACCGTGAGATTGACGACAACTTTGTACGGATCTTCCGCAACCGGAACGGGTGGAGCCTTTTCTTTTTCTTTTGCATCCTTCTGTTTCGCCGGCGTCTGCTTAGCGGCCTTCGTCTTTTCAGCATCAGCCTTCACTGATGCCTTTGACTTCTCCTCTTGGGCATTCGCTATCACAGGTAGGTTTAGAGCGACAGCAAAAAGAAGCAGCATGCAAATCTGTGTTTGGCTACGCATGACTAGCCTCCAATCTCTGGCTTGACGACCCACCCGGTGACTCCCTGGTAGGGCGATACTGGCTCTTTTGCAAAACCACTGACACTGGTGCTGAAAACGCCGTAGTCGTCAATCTCCCAGAGCGGAATAAAGAACCCTTGGGCTGACAAGTGGCGATGTAGCAACTTGAGATCTTTTTCTGCTGCTGGGAAGTTACCGGTGAAGTCCAGGTCCACAAGTTTTTGCTTCAACCAGTCAGGAAGAACCAACAGCCCATCAACCGTGGCAACGTCTGAAAGCGTCAGAAAAGGCCACAGCTCTGACAGCGGCTCGTTCATCTTGAGCTTGTGGTACACGAGGTCCCAACCATCTTCGTCGTCGGTAGATTCGATGATCTTCACTTTGAAGCCGGCTGCTCCCCAGAACTTCACGATCTCTGGTGCTGCACGCTCGACGACAGGATCCTCTTCCAAAACCAAACGAAGTTCTGGCAACTCTTTCGTGCGAGCTGCGTCTTCATCTGTGGCCTCAGCCGCTTTCTCTTCTTCCTTCTCTTTCTTGAGCACCATCTCGGCGGTCCCGCGAAGTGCTGCCGCTTCACGCAGACCGGCCAATGTGTAGACAGGCGCTTCAACCAATGAGCTGTTGGCAAAACTGTTGGACGGCCACGGCGCTGCGACGACTCGACCATGTCGCATGGCGTCATCGCGTAGAACCGTTTGCTTCAGGATCCGTTCACGATCAATCGACTTTGACAACGCACGACGGACCTGAGTGTTCTGCAGAATCTCGGTCTTCGGATTGAACTGAATGACGTGCACGAACGGCAGCGAGTATTGCCGGCGGTAAAACTCCTTGCGTGATTCGAAGGTGTCAATTTCCCAAGGCTGCAAGTGGGCGATCATTTGAATTTCGCCACGTTGCAGAGCCTGTATCGCCTGGCCACTGCGATCGAACTTCTTTTCGATGACCTCAGCGACGTGATACTCCGTCACCGCTTCTGGTTCTTTGTGACGTCGGCTAAAGGCAACCGTGTTTGAATCCACAGCTCTCTTGTCGAAACGACGGGTATACACATCGCCTTCGGGAGTCGTCAGCGGGAACGCAAATAGTGGTTCAACACGCAGCGGAATTCGAGAGAACCGAACTTCAAACTCGCGAGGCGAACTCACCAGGAACTCTTTGATGTAACTAGCAAAGCGTTCGTTGTAAGCCTTGTTGCCTGGGTCCAACCGAGCCTTGAACGTATCGACGATATTCGGCGAAGTGATATCCGGCAGACCTGAATAGTAAGGCTGCTGTTTCCGCAACCGAAACACCACACGGCGACCCAGGTCCAACGGGTCCCACTGTTCGAAGATCGCGGTGTCGTAATAAACGATGTTGTCTGCCCGATACGGCTCAAACATTCGGGCGTCGACCAGTCTCTTGTGCCGCCTATCCGTGGAGGTTTTGACTGGGAACTTCTGCTCCAAACTGGTTACGCCAACGTGCAGTTGCTGGTATCGCATTAGCACCTGACGGTATGTCGCAGCATTCTCGCGTTCAGGTTGCCATATCTTCACGGCCTCCTGAATCTCTGCGGCTGCACCGGGATAGTCCTTTGCTTCGTACGCTGTGCGAGCTGCGTCGTAGCGTTTCTGAGCCATTTGCTCCAAACGCTGAAGCCACTTCTGACGAACAGGATGGTTTGGAAAGGCCTGACCCACTCGACGAATGAAGTGCTGTGCCTTCGGGAAGTCTTTGTCAGCAACCGCCTTCCCAACAAGATCGTCGACAATGCGACCGACTTCGACAGTCACAGCCTGGAGTTGTTCGAGCCCCTGATAGTCACCAGTCAGCAGATGACACTCTTCAAGCAAGGCGAGACCCAATTCCTGCTCGCCCTTCTTTAGCTTCTGTTGTGCGTCCTGAAACAGAATCGCCTGCAGCCGTTCCCCGGTTGGCGACCATTTTGGGATTTGCCGCTCAACAATCATGATGAGTTCGAAGGCTGTTTCGATATCGTCAGGATCGTCT
>JBGCDN010000698.1:0-3160 GCA_045105495.1 Planctomycetaceae bacterium | reverse complement strand
CTTTTCTGGTTCTAATTCGTCGATGCGATTAATCAAAATCGCGTCTGCTTCCTCGATTTGCTTCTTCAGGATGTAAGCGGCTTTCGGAGAGAACCCACTGCGCTTTTCGTTGTTTAGAATTCGCCGACCGTGGCTCGGCTTGAGAATCACGCAGTAGGGAGCGATGTCGAATTCTGCATCGTAGAGCTGTTTGATTGGCTGGATGACGGTGGCGACAAGGTCGGTACAGCTACCAACGGGTTCAGCCAAAATGATGTCCGGCTTTTGGTTCTCGCCGAGCTTTCCGATGGTTCCGATGAGTTCGTCAAAGTTGCAACAGAAGCAAGCTCCCGCGACTTCACCAACGTCGAAACCCTGTGACCTTAGCGTGTTCGTATCGACAAGATCCTCGGCTTGGTCGTTGGTAACAATGCCGACGGTCTTGCCCGCAGCCATGTAATGTGCGGCCAGCCGGCTGAGTGTGGTGGTTTTCCCCGCGCCGAGAAACCCACCCACCATGATGTATCGAATGCGATGTGACATGCAGAACCCTTTATTGGATCAGCAGCATAGTGAAAGCATCGATCAAATGCTTGCGTTGCGATTTGGGTGTCGGCACTTGCCGATGGCAAACACAAGTGTGCCAACAACTGCCCCGGCAACATGTGAAGCCGGCAGCGGAATGAAGGTGGAATCGTTCACAAACAACAAGCCGCCCGAGACCAGCTCGAAAATCGTTTTACCCACAAACGCGAGCCAGCCAAGGATTCCCACGAACTTCAACACTTGATCACCTTCTCTATGCCCCATTGCTGACAGGTGACATGCTGCAAGTGCGTACAAGGCAGAGTCGATTCCGCTGAGTCCACGGTAGGTCAGAATTCGGGGCGTCGTGAGTGTTGTCACGATGGGAATTACGATCGCGGACGTCAGCAGTGTTGTGGCAAATGACCTTCGACTTACCCGTTCACAAATTGCACCCAAGACAGCGAATGCCAGCAAGTCCCATGACAAATGGTTCAGGCTCCAATGTGTCAAATGACACGTAACAATTTGCCACCACTCAGAAGTTGCAGTGATGTCCCACTGAAGTGCGGTTGAGAGTGCCGGGAACGCGATGAGTATCGCAGCGGCAATTGTGAGAGACGCTGTGACAGGAATCGTTCTCATGAACCGCGACAAGCTAACAAGAGGTTTGCTTGTGGTTGGAGTCGCAACGGCCGAGTGGTTCACAGTGGCACCTCGGTGAGAAGAAGAAAAATGACGCTCCGCCGCCTTGGCGAAGCGTCGGTTCGAAACGGAATCTCACTCAGAGACAATCTTCAACTTGCGACGTCGTCGAGCCGCGAATCCGGACGCTCCAAGGCCGAGAACAAACAGACCGCTAATCGGATCAAGTGCTCCTCCGCCGCCACCACCGTTGCGTGGCATGATGTCGAACCCAGTCCGGTTTGATTGAGGTCGAGGTGCGGGAGCTGATGGTCTTTGAACCAGATTACGTTGCGGCGATTGTTGAGCCTGTGGTTGGTTCGTTGCGGTGGGTGACAGGTCCTTTCGCTTTGACGGTCCGGTCGGACCAAGGTCTGCCAGTGCCTTATCGCGAAGTCGCTGCAGTTCTTGCTGCACAAGTTCACGAGCCGCTCGGTCACGAGTTTTGCGGCCAAGGTTGCGGCGTTCGATCTGCCATCGTCGGTACTCGGCGTCATTTTCCAGAACAATGAACGATGCGTACTGGCTGACAATCGAGAACTGTCCGCAGAGGTCCACGATTCTGTTTTCCAAGTCAGCGTTCGAGCCGTGTTCACGAATCTGACCCATCAATTCCTGCACATTGTGCCATGCCCACATTCGTTCGATCTCGCGATTCGCATCGGTCTTCTCTGGTAGCTCGATGGCCGCTGTTTTCGTGAACGGCGAACCCATGATCTTACCTGTGATGGTGACGTTTGTGGTTCCACCTTTGGTGTAGCGACCGTACAGACGCAGTGGGGCTCCGTGGTACAAGCTGCCAGGATTTTCAGGGCCGACACCATGGACGTTTTTATCGAAACGGATTTGGACATCTTCGATTGCGGGTCTCAGCAGCTTGCGACGGAAGGCGGCAGCTTGTCGTTCGAAGTCGTCACCACCAGACATGAATGCAGCAAGGCCACCGGATCGGCGAGCGATGTCGCTTAAGAGAGGCCGATTGACTTCGTTTCCAACGCCGACAGCAAACACGCGTGTTCCAGCAGGACGCGACTGAATGAGTTGCAGTAGCTGCCCGCTCTCACGTTCTTCAGTCATCCCGTCAGACAGAACCCCAACGTTGAGTGGTCGATCCGTATCAAGATAGCGGTAGGCTGCCTGAATAGCGGGACGAAGCGATGTGCCTCCTCGAGCTCGCATGGAAGACAGTTCCGACTTTGCTCGATTGATACTCTCTCCGTCAGCGTTCATCAGGCTGTTGAAGTGAGCCTTTGGGATGTCGTTGAAGGTGATGAGTTCGAATCGATCTTCCGGAGACAGATTCTCGATGAATGCGCCGACGGATGTTCCGGAGACAGCGAGCTTTGAATCGTTTCGCATGCTGCCAGAGACATCCAGCACGAACACATAGTCCATGCCCTTTTCCTGTTGCTCAAGCTCTTCGCCAACAGTCAGTGTGAGCTGCAGAAATCCGTCATCTGTGTTTGCCCGATTCGCGATCACGTTGACTCCGGTGAAGGCACGCTTCACCTTGTAAGCCACAACAACGTCCTGGTTCAGATTCTCGTCATCGGATTCGAGGCTCGCTCGGAATAGCTGCTGATCGAACTCAGAGATCGCAACGCTGTCACCATGAGACGGGCTTTTCATTTCGACAATCGGAACTTCGCTGCGAACGTCCATTCGGAATGAGAAGTTGCCGGTCGATGTGTCGGCCTGTGAGTCATGGCTGGTGGTCGCGAGTGGGTACACATAGGTGGCCCAGTCATGGTCGAAATCAAGTTCCTGATAGTACGTCAGCCGAACCTTCTGTTCTGCACCAGCGAGGATCGGGAAGATCCGCATCTCGAATCGCTTGAAGTCCACTTGTTCCAGCAGCCCCGGATCGCGTTTGGTGTGCTTGTAACTCTCGTAGATCTCACGAGCCCGCTTCTTCTCGACGACTTCGCCAATCATCTCCTTCCCACCAATCCACATGCTGAAGTTGGATACC
>JBGCDN010000697.1:0-5749 GCA_045105495.1 Planctomycetaceae bacterium | reverse complement strand
TTTCATGAACACTTTCGACACGCTGAAAACCACGTTTGGAACGACGGACATGGTCCTAACCAGTTACGTGTCAGACCTTTCTGACGATGACCTCATGTCGCGTCCCGGGGCTGGCTGCAACCATATTGCATGGCAATTGGGGCACCTCATTAGCTCTGAATCCAACCTGCTCAACATGATCAAAGAAGGTTCAGGAATGGAGCTACCCGACGGTTTCGCTGAGAAGCATTCGAAAGAAACAACCGGCAGCGATGATGCGACTCAGTTCTGTAGCAAGGACGAGTACCTCGAACTGTACTCCAAGACCCGCGCGAACAGTCTGGCGGTACTGGAAGGTCTCTCAGCAGACGAAATGAACGCGCCTGCTCCAGATGAATTCAAGAACTTCTGCCCAACCATGGGAGCGGTTGCGGTTCTTGTTGCAACGCATCCCATGATGCACGTTGGTCAGTTCGTTCCTGTCCGTCGCGCGTTGGACAAACCGATCCTCATTTGACCGATTGGACGCGGATCAAACATTCGATGCTGTCACAACGCTGGCGCGTTATTGCGTGCCAGCGTTCTTCTTTGCGCGAATTTCATGAGCGTTTGCTTACCTTGTCGCGCCGATGAGTGACGCATCGTTCGTAGCGAAAAAATTAGACGTGTTTCTTCTCAAGTTGCAATTCGATGATTGTCGAATTTTTTGTTCAAGGGCAAGTTACGACTTGGTCTCTTGTCGCAATCGGCGGTCTGCCAAGGGGTTGCAGTTGACGGCTTCATCGGAAGTCAATACAACCCGCGCGATTCGGGAGAACCGTTCACCGGTTCATTGAACTTATTGGGCATCGCTCGGCACCACGCGATTCCCAAACTGAAACGGTGCGACCACTCGGAGGCCAGTCCAATGGCGAAGAAGAAAAAAGCAGCAAAGAAGAAGGCAACTAAGAAGACAGTTGCTAAGAAGTCAACGAAGAAGAAAGCCACTAAGAAAAAGGCGACCAAGAAGAAGGTTGCTAAGAAGTCGACAAAGAAGAAAGCCACTAAGAAGAAGGCGACTAAAAAGAAAGCCGCCAAGAAGTCGACTAAGAAGAAGGCAACCAAGAAAAAAGCCACTAAGAAGAAGGCTGCCAAGAAGTCAACGAAGAAGAAAGCAACCAAAAAGAAGGTCGCTAAGAAGCGAGTTGCTAAGAAGAAAAAGTAATCTGCTTCTGCGGATGCTGATAATCAAGACAGGCTGCTCGATTTCGAGCGGCCTGTTTTCGTTTGTGCCTCAAACGAAGGCTAGAGTCGCCCCAACGACGACCACGGCAGAGAGTTGGCCGCATTACCTCACCACTCTCCGATTGAATAAAGACTGTCCACCACGCAAGCCAACTGTGCTGCTCATCGCAGCAGAGCGTGATGGTAGCTTTCGATTCGCGTCGATACTCAGTGTGCGAAGCCGTCCGTGAGGTCACCCATTGCCTTAGGGACAAGCTTGATTGGCTTAGCAGGGCATTGAACAACGTAGCTCGACTCTCGGAGTCGTGGGAAATCCTTGCGGAATACGCCTCGGAGAGGCGTGCTACTGTGAACTGGCTGGAACCTGAACGCCCCAAAAGCTGAACGTTGCTTCTACGCGGCCCGTTGGACAGGCGGTTAAACAAGGGCTCACAGCCTGTTATGTCGAGAGCCAACGCTGCTGGCACAAAAAAAGCGGGACAGAGTTTAGAACTCCGCCCCGCTTGGTTTGCTTCGAATCGGCTTGGTATATCTTCGAGCCGAAACTATCTCGCTGCGGAGATCACCAGCCAGCCGTTGGATGTGTAGAGCTCCATGATGTTCAGGAACAGCGATGCTTTGCTCTCTACTGGCACTTCGATTGGCTCTAGTTCGATCTCTCGGACCTTGATCTTCGCTTCAAGGATCCGCCTGATCTGAGCGGCACGACCAAACTGCCCGCGGCGATCTTTCGTGAGTGGTGAGATCTTTACGTCGCCCGGAGTAATGACAACCAAACTGGAATCTACTTCCATTGTGAACGGAATAGTGATCCGCTGCAGTGGGATCTCATCCTTGCCTTCTGGCTGAAGGCCCGTTTGCAGAACGACTGTGAAGCCGTTTTCGCCAAACTTCACGCGAATCGGATCGATGGAATCAAAAACGAACGTGTTTTTGCCAACTTCGTCGTCATCCTCATCGTCTTCGTCGTCCATCTCATCGAGGTCATCCAGATCGTCGCCATCTTCCTGAGCCAGGAAAGCGACGGGAATAATGGACAGAGAGTCTGGCACAATCTGAGCGGCGTTCGGTGGTAGCTCTGGTGGAGCGATCAGCTGCGGGCCGTCGTCTTCCGGCAGCTCCAGCGCCTCAACTGGATCGTCGTCCAGTTCGTTCAATTCAGGGACGTCTTCTGGCTCTTCAGCGTCTGCGTCGTCTGTTTTGAATGCGAAGTTACGTCCGAGTACGTCACTGATCGCAGTCTCGATCTCGGCTTTCAGTTCGTCTTCATCCAAGGTTCGCCCAGCCAGGTTCATGCGGTCGAGAGCGTTGTTAATCAAGCTTTCGTGCACTTGAGCCATGAAGCCGTTAGACGGAGCCGTCAACGTTGGCGGAGTTCCAGCCCCTAGATCAAGATCGCCCATCGTTCGGCTGAAGATGGAAATATCACGATCGCTTGAGGACGTTCGCAGTCGTTCCGGATACAGATCCGTTCGACGCAGGTTCGAGAACAGCTTCGAATCGACATCGTCTGACGCCTTGTTGAACTTCTCTTCAACCTCTCGGTCAAATCGCGGAACGACCTCTTTCGCAAGTTTGTAAGCCGCAATGCGTTCGGCCTCGTATGCTTGCTCTGAAACCTGCTTACGAGCAATCTTCTGCACAACGCAGCCAACAATCGGAATGCGATCGAAGTCGGTCTTAATCCCGGTAGTGCAGTTATTTGGATCAACTCTCAGGCGCGTCTCGGAAGTCGTGAACCGAGTTCCGTCAAAGGTCACGCCTTTGTAGCCGGAGAAGTAGTGTGTGCCGCGAGTGAAAATTGTCGCTGGCTTCTTGCGTCCCTGAGTATCGCTGTTCGCGACACCGTTCAATCGAAGAACAAACGAGGCAGCGTCGGGATTCGGTTGAACATCAACCGTCACGTCCGCTTGTGAGACCTGACAGCCGGTAACCCACGCGCCGAGAATGCAGTCGGCGACACCGCCCGAGTTATTCTGGCGTTGATTGACGGCGTAGCTCAGCAGGTCTTCTGACACGCTGAAACGCAGGTTGTCGTTCAAATGGCGTTCGCCAATCAGCGACTGAATCTGACCAGCCGATGAAGGTGCGAGGTCGTCCAGAATCCGCATCGACTTGCGGATGCGATATGCGTCGAGACGCGACCGTGTTTCTGAGTAGTCTTCGTAGGCTGCTACGAACCCGAGAACCTGTTCGACAAAAACGTCTTCGGCCGACAGTTCCGGATCAATAAGTTCAGAGTAGTCTTGAAGAGAATCGACAAACCGAGCGAATGGGAAGCGTGCAGCGAACTGCTTTTGCTCAGAGTCTGCATCGTCCAATCCGTCGTCCATTTTTTCCAGAACGGAAGTCACTAGCTCCAGTGTCGCTTCGTCACTAGAACCAGCTTCAACTGCTGAACGCAACTCTTCCAGCTGCGTAAATCCTCGCCACGGCGAGCCGTTAATGACGTCCGACAGATAGTTGTCGAGGTAGTTGATCGAATCCACCAGCTCGTCGCGGATAGCAGCTTCCACTGCGGGCGTGCCCGGCTGACGTCCGTTAACGACGTTGGAGAGACCGTCAATCAAATCAAGACGCACTTTGAGGTTCTCGCGAAGCACTCGAAGCGGCTTTTGGATTGCAGCGTAGTTGCTGTCACCAAGGCACTTCTCAATTGTCGCGAGTTTCCCGCGCAGCTTTGAGATGATGTCCTGACGTTCGGAATCGGAGAGTTCTTTGTTCTCGTAAAGCTCTGCGGCCAATTCGGCAGTGGCTGCACTCCAGTCGTCCCAGTTCTCACCAAGATCTTCGAATGCATCGTCAGAGAGTGTGTCCGGAATCTCTTCCGGGAGAACGCTGCCAAGGTCTATGCTGGCCGATTCCTGAACTTCCGTGTCTTCATCAGTCGTGTCCTGCATTGCGATACTTGCCGTGACCATTGTCGCGACAGCAAGCAGAGACGCTCCAGCAACCATCAGCCCAAAACCTCTGGCTCTCATGTGTTTTATCATGGTGGTTGCCCATTGAAGGAAAGCGCACGATCGTCGCGCTGTGAATGGGTCATCGGCGAGAACCGCCGCGGTTTCCGCACATCATCAATTCGGGTGGCAGTACCGCTTGATTCCGATTAGCTCGCATAGTTCGTACGTCGCGATCATTCGGAAACCTCAGCGTGGCTTACGCAGACTTACTACCGGTTGACGGCAGGTGTATAGTCAACTGCAACACTCACAAGATGCGTACTGACCGCAAGTGAACCGGGTCACAAAGAAGGACCGCTGAAGGATGACTGAATTCGTCGAGCCACTGGGCATGCGAATCCTGATCCGAAGGGATGAGGCGAAACAAACCACCAAAGGTGGAATTGTGCTGCCTGACGACGCCGAAATCCCCACCATCACGGGTCGAGTCGTCGAGATTAGCGCTCAGATTGATCGCGACGAAGACTTTCCGATTCGGAAGTACGACAAAGTTCTGTTTCATCCGAAGAATGCGATCCCCGTCGATTTTGAACCAGACAACCTACTGTTCGTGGTTCCAATCGAAGATGTAGTCGCGGTCTTTCGGCGATCAACACCCCATTCTGAGGTTCCCAAAATCGAAGGGGAACGCGACGGCGATTCGTAGCCGCGTCGCGGGACTCTGCAAAGTGTCAAAGTTTGACGCTTGTGCGGACGATACCACGAATACCGTCTGTGACGGATGTGGCGATTGATCCGGCAACCTCTGCTGGTTCACAAACAGTGCATCCCTGACAGAACGGCATCATGGTTTTGCTACATGCCAGCGACGTGCAGCAAACCGGGGGCAATCACAGGGGCAGAGTGCGTTTCGCAGTCTGTTGATGAAGGACTGACGCGCAGATCATTTGGTCTCGACGCGTTTTCAGAGCCGCGATGCGCACGCGTCGGTGGTTCACTTCTCAGCATTCCTGCAGACGAACCTTGTCGGGGGTTTATCAGTGTTCGGATTCAAACGATGGCGTTTTGCGCGCCACGTCAGGGCAGGTGCTGCGTTTGTTGGTTTGGCGTTATGCGTCGGCAACGCCGGATGCAGCTCAACTGGTGCGGCGAATGACGAGTTGCTGTACCCGGGCGGTACAGACAACGCCGGATGGTACGTCGGCGAAGAGACAAAAGTCGCGCACAGCAACTTCATTCAGGATCCTCCTGATGATGTCCTGCTGAACCAAGAACCAAGAACCATCGCCAGTCGTCGCGAAGACACAGTCCGCGAGTTGTCTTTGGGCGAAGTCATCCACATCGCTCTCATCAACAATGAGATCGTCCAAACGGGTATTCAGGCGCCGGTTGGGCAGAAGGCGATCTTCAATAACGCAGACAACATTCCGTCTGTGTACGACCAGGCGATTAACGAAACTGGTGTTCTGTTCGGTCGTCGTGGTGTTGAAGCAGCACTGTCCGACTTCGATGCAACATGGCGTTCGACCATGACCTGGGGCCGATCACGTACACCCCAGAACTTGCCGGGCGTTCCGACATCGATTGCGGAAACATGGAATTATTCAGGTTCACTCAACAAACAGTTTGCAACGGGAGGCTCA
>JBGCDN010000696.1:0-7572 GCA_045105495.1 Planctomycetaceae bacterium | reverse complement strand
TCCCAAGCAAGCGCGACGACGCGTTTTAAGTAGTTCGGAATCAGTTGAGTGTGCGTTGGAACCGCTTCGTCTTTAGATATCCTGGCCCGTTAGTCGTGCGACTTCGTAAACATCTTTGTCGCCACGACCGGATTCGCAGATCACAACAATGTCGTCGGGGCCACGCTTGGCGGCGGCTTTCATTCCGTATGCGATCGCATGGGACGTTTCTATCGCGGGAAGAATTCCTTCGGTTCTTGCCATCAAGTGGAAGGCTTCCAAGGCGTCGTCGTCGGTGACGTTCACATAGTCCGCTCGGCCGGTGTCCTTCCAGTAACTGTGTTCCGGACCAACGCCGGGGTAGTCGAGGCCGGCGGAAATCGAATGAACATCTTCCGTCTGACCGTCTTGATCCTGGAGAACATAGCTGTAGCTGCCGTGAAGGATTCCGGGTTGGCCGAAAGACAGCGTGCTTGCGTGATCGCCGGCACCAGAGCCGCGGCCACCTGCTTCAACACCTGTCAGAGCAACTTCGTCGTCATCGACAAACGGATGGAACATGCCTGCCGAGTTCGAACCACCACCAACACACGCAACGACTTCGTCAGGAAGGCGACCGGTAATTTCCAGACACTGCTCGCGAGTCTCCTTGCCAATCACCGACTGAAAATCACGAACCATCATTGGGAACGGATGAGGCCCGACAACAGAACCAATGATGTAGTGCGTTGTTTCCACAGACGACATCCAATCGCGCATCGCTTCGTTGATTGCGTCGCGGAGTGTTCGAGAACCTGACGTCACCGACCTGACTTCAGCTCCCATCGTCTTCATATTGAACACGTTCAACTTTTGACGGCGGATGTCTTCTTCACCCATGTAGACAACGCAGTCGAGACCGAACCGAGCACACGCTGTCGCGGTCGCCACGCCATGCTGCCCTGCTCCGGTTTCGGCGATGACTCGCTTCTTCCCCATTCGCAAAGTCAGCAGTGCCTGACCAATTGTGTTGTTGATCTTGTGAGCACCCGTGTGGTTCAGATCCTCACGCTTCAGGTAGATCTTCGCCCCGCCGCATTTCTCGGTCAGGCGTTCAGCAAAGTACAACGGGTTCGGGCGGCCGACGAAGTCCTTTAACAATCGATGGTACTCGGCTTGAAAATCCGCGTCGTCACGGACAGCAAGGTAGTCGTCCGTGAGTTTCTCAAGTGCGTGCATGAGTGTTTCGGGGACGAATCGGCGGCCGAATTCTCCGAACCGACCTGATTCATCTGGAACGGCACTCGTGGCTTTTTCTGCGGCAGTTGACATGTTGATTTATCTGCAAAGTGACAACGGACAAGGCGGATTCTAGTTCTCGACCGAACCTTCGGCCATGAGGCTCACATTGTCGGACCAGAGTTGAGAGTCGATTGACCGTAGTCGGGAATCTGATTCCACACGGAAATCCAAGGATTCAGTCCCTGGTTGAGCGGTCGTCTGGTTCCAATCTGGCCGCTGAATTGGACACGACGCCTGCTTTCCTGAGAAGAAAGTCAGGCCGCCAATACTCATTAGCAATGCGATCAGACAGATCGATTCGCGAGTTGTCATGGCCGGAACCTGTTGGGAAGAACTGAAGGTGGCGAATTATCTAACCGGATGATTTGTTCCGGTCCTGCAGACGGAACGCATAGCACCCGATGAAACATTGTTGGCGCTGTGCCAACTGTTTGAAACCACATCCCACCACAAATCGCGTCTGCGATGGCCACAGTCTCAAAATCAGACCATACAAAAAGCTTCGCGCGCGAGGCGAGTCGACCGGGTAGCTTGCGTGATACACGTGAGTTTCGAGGGCTGTTTGTGTGCCTGGTGAGTGTGCTTGTTGGTTTCGGCATCGTGATGGTTCACAGCGCGAGCATTACGTCCTGGCCGACTCAGTTTGAAGAAGTCTACTTGTCTCGGCACCTGACGTTCCTTGCAATCGGTGTCGTCACAGCCATGTTCTGTGCGACCATTCCGGCTCGCGTCTGGTTGACGCAGGCACCGCTGCTTTTGGTCGGAACAAGTGTGCTACTTCTCACCGTCTTGATTCCCGGAGTTGGAACACGTGTAAACGGAGCGCAGCGTTGGTTGCGGTTCGGTGGAGTTTCGTTCCAACCATCAGAGCTCGCGAAGATTGCTCTGCCGTTGATGGCCTGTCGTGTGATCTTGTGGCGTCCGACTGATCGCGGCTGGCTGAAGGAACTTGTTGCTGTCGCCATCCCACTGGCAATGATCATTCCCTTAATTCTGCCGGAACCAGATCTGGGCACGTCGGCATTCCTGATGATGAGCTACGCAATCGCCCTGTTTCTTGCTGGCTGGAAGCTACGATATTTTGTTGGCTGTGGAGTTGTTGTGATGCCGCTGCTGGTATCGGCGGTCGCACTACGTCCGTACCAAATGCGTCGCATCACCGGGTTCATCGAAACGTGGACAAACATCGATTCCGCGCCGTGGCAACTGAAACAGTCGTTGCTCACACTCGGAACCGGTGGACTCATGGGTGTTGGTCCAGGACAGGGTTCACAGAAACTCAGCTACCTGCCTGAAGCCAACACTGACTTCGTTTTTGCCGTAGTAGGTGAAGAGTTCGGATTGGTTGGAACTCTCACAATCGTGTTCGTGTGGAGCGGCGTGTTTCTAACCGGCGTACGCCTTCTCGCGAGCGCTCCACGAATCGCCAAAGCTGTTGGAACCGCGTTGCTGGCTCAGCTCACACTGCAGGCTGCAATCAACGTGGCTGTGGTGACCGCTATGGTTCCACCAAAAGGAATTGCTCATCCGTTAATCAGTTATGGCGGCAGTAATTTAGTCACGAGTTTGGCCACGATCGGCATCATTCTGTCAATGTCCAGGTGTTCGACGAGTGAAGAAATCGACGCCGTTGCCGGTGATGAGAGCTTCCAATCAGCAAAACCAGATGACGAGCAGTCCAATCGCGATATGATAGAAGTGGGAGTTGGAGCTGATGTCGATGCGAACGCAAACTGATTTGCGGGCGTTATGACGATTCGTTCCAACCTCACAGGAGAAACTGCATGAAGTATTTCGCGTTCCGAATCGTAGCGGTTGCAACCCTCTTGATGGGGGCCACGTCGATCCCGTGCCAGGCACAACAGATCGATCCCCTTGTTGCAAAGCTCTTTGAACGCGAGCGACAGGTTCAGGATGTCATCCGAAAGGTCGCCCCGGCTGTCGTCGCAGTGACTGATCAATCCAGCGGCTGGGGCAGCGGCGTTATTGTGAGTGCCGACGGGCTGATACTCACAGCCGGGCACGTGACCATGGATGCTGGCAGTCGCGGGATGAAAGTCCACTTGGCTGATGGAACCATCGCCCGAGCTCGAACGCTCGGACGGAACATGAAGACGGACTCCGGCCTCTTGAAGCTGGAGTCAGACACAAACAACGGCAAGCCCTGGCCATTCGTCGAAGTTGGCCGATCTAATGGCTTGAAGCGTGGTGACTGGACCGTTGGGATGGGCCATCCGGGCGGACTTGAGAAAGGCCGTCCAGCACCGGTACGACTCGGACGTATTCTGTCGCTCGGCGGACGAACGATTGTGACCGATGGAACCATCATCGTTGGTGATTCTGGCGGGCCGCTGTTCGACCTGACTGGACGCGTCATCGGTGTTCACTCCATGATCGGAAACGATATTACGAACAACCGCCACGTTGCGATTGATGTCGTCAAACGCGACTGGGCCCGGCTCGAAGACGGCGAAGCGTGGGGCAAGCTTGGCGACTTCGACACAGCGTTGGCTGGGAGCGTTATGTTTGGAACCGATCTAAGCTGGACCGATTACGAAGCGCGAGTTGCAGACGTGATGCCGGGTAGCCCAGCGGCTCAGGCTGGTCTCCGAAGTGGCGACCGCTTGCTGAAAGTAGACGGGCAGGCGATCGCGGATCAACTCGAACTCAGTCTCATTCTCGGCGAGCGAGAGCCCGGAGATAGGATCACTGTTGAGTACCAGCGCAGTCGCCAGCTTGTGAAAACGGAACTGCAGTTAGGACCGTTCCCGAGGGAATCACGGGACCCCATGATTCGGCGAAGCAAGCGGGCTGGGATTCACGAGAAAGCGGGACGCTACGCACTCGCTGAATTTCGCCCGGTGTCCGCAAAGAATCGTGGTTCGACGGTCCGCTTGATCGACGCTGCACAGCCGCAAACACAGTTGGCACTCGGAGCTGTTGTCTCTTCCGATGGCTACATTGTCACGAAGTACACCGAGATCAACGATGCATCCAGACTCATCTGCGAACTGCCGGATGGATCAAGTCAACCCGCTGAATTACTAGCGTGGGAGAGCGGTTTCGACTTGGCCCTCCTAAAAGTTGAGGCCACAAATCTGCGAGCAATCAAATGGCAGCTCGACAGCATCGACGTTGGACAGTTGCTGGTGTCGCCTTTCAGCGACGGAGCACCGATGGCTCTTGGTGTTGTGAGCGTTCGGGAGAGAAAACTGGCCGCCAACGACAAAGCGTTCCTCGGCGTCTCATTCCCGCGCGGAAGGCGAGTCCGCGGCGGCGGAGCCGTTATCGCTGAAGTCGTTCCAGACAGCGCTGCAGAACGCGCCGGCTTACGCGATCGAGACAAAATTACACAGTTGAACGATCGGTACATCGCAAACAGCCAGGACCTCATCGGACGCATTGCTCAGTTCAAACCGGGTGACGAGGTTCGCTTGCGAATCGAACGACGACTAGACGAACGGACGACCAAAATTGTCGATCTGAAAGTCGCATTGAGTTCTCGCTTCATAGCTGGCGACTGGCGGCGAGGATTTCAGGAACAAAACATGCTCGGCCCAACGCTCAGCAATTACTCGGATGGGTTTCCCCTTGTGCTTCAACACGACACGGTGCTTCAAGCGAACCAGTGCGGTGGCCCATTGCTGAACCTTCAAGGCGAAGCTGTCGGCATTAACATCGCTCGGGCCGGGCGTGTCATGAGCTACGCGATCCCAGCAGGTGAAGCGAAGAAGTTAGTTCAAACGCTGATGAACCGAGCCAAGAAGTAGGTCCAACTTCAGTCGCGTTGGGATTTCAGCCATCTCTGCATCGCTTTCGCCTGAGCAAGGTCCTTCTTGCGTCCGGAGCACTTCAGGTTGTGGATAAGCTGCTCTGGGCTGAGACAATGGCACTGCATTCCCCAAAGCGTCCTTTCGACAGACTCTGGTAGCACGTCTTCGTACAAGCCGATGCCCGAAATTTCTGCAAACAGGTCAAGGTCTCCTAGCGTCGTCGTCATGATGAAGCTGTAGCCATCGTCTATCGTCTCAACGTCCCACGGCACATCGAGACCAGGTTCTGCCCCACGCGGATACGGTTCTAAATCTGTCAAAGCCTCCACCAATCGAGGCAGGTTCTCTTCGCTGCGATCGTAAACAACGTCCAGATCTCCAACCGATCGGTCCAGCCCATTCGCTACCGCAGCCGCGCTACCCATCACGATCACACTTACATCAAATTCGAGTAGCCGCTTGAGAAGATGTTCCGGATTGGCAGACATGAACGAACCTAACAATTGGGGCAACCGAAACGATTTCGGCGAGACGCAAGTGACAGAACTACGCCACCGACGGACAGGTGCAGCAATTCAGCCGCCGAATGTTGATGCAGGCAAATGCACCATGACGAAGTAATTTACAGCAGGGCCACGGATGACAGAGGCTTATGAAGTTCGCAATTTCCAAGCAGTGCAAATTTTGTTCTAACGAACAATTGGAACCGGTTCCACCAACCGCGAGATCGCGCGTGTGGCGAACATGCTGCTTCTCTCCGCATTATTGCCCACACTGTTTCGAGACAGTGTTGCGACCTGCACTCCCAACGTTCACAACTCTGCTTCTCGCTGCAGCGATGTACCTCGCGTCTTATGCGGTACTGGTCGATCCGCAGAAGATCGTCGAATTTGAGTGGCCCGATCAGCAGACCCAGGTCATCCGGCAAACAGTCTACGCTCCACTACTTCGCATCGACCCCAGAGTTCACGAAGCCATCATCACGAGGGATGCATTCCTGAACGCGGTTACTCCGGGCACCCAAATGGGTTCCGCTAGCCTGAACGTCGAGCGAAAATAGAGTCGACGCGACCTTACGCGTTGTAGAATTCCCGGTACCAGTCGACGAAATTCTTGATGCCCACCTCAATCGGTGTCGCCGGCTTGAAGCCCACGTCATTCATCAAGGCATCGATATCGGCGTAGGTCTGAGGGACATCGCCCGGCTGCATGTCCATCATGATTTTCTCTGCCTTTTGCCCGAGCGACTCTTCAATCACCTCGATCATCCGCATCAGCTCGACAGGTTCGTTGTTGCCGATGTTGTAGACCTTGTACGGCGCTTGGCTGTTTGACGGGGTTACTTTGTCTTCCGGCAAATCGGGCCGTGATTCCGGAACCGATTGCGACGTCCGGATAATGCCTTCCACGATGTCGTCGATGTAAGTGAAGTCACGGCGCATCTTGCCGTGGTTGAAGACCTGAATCGGCTTGCCCTCAAGGATCGCTTTTGTGAAGAGAAACAGCGCCATGTCCGGACGTCCCCACGGCCCGTAAACCGTAAAGAATCGTAGGCCAGTAGTCGGCAGGTCGTAGAGATGGCTGTAAGTGTGCGCCATCAATTCGTTGGACTTCTTCGTCGCTGCGTACAGACTAATCGGATGGTCCACACTGTCTTCTGTGGCGAACGGAATCTTTCGATTGCTGCCATACACAGAACTTGACGACGCATACACAAGATGACCAACGTCAGTGTGTCGGCAGGCTTCCAGGATATTCACAAAGCCGACAAGGTTACTCGTCACATAGGCGTGTGGGTTTTCAATGGAGTACCGAACGCCGGCCTGAGCAGCCAGGTTAATCACGCAGTCGAACTTCTCCGACTTGTGTAAATCCATGAGCGGGCCAAGCTCTTCCAGCGTCAGCCGTTCCAACCGGTAGTTGGCTTCGCCTTCCAGCTGCTCAATTCGAGCCTCTTTTAACGTCACGTCGTAGTAATCGTTGACACAATCTAAGCCAACAACTTCGTGCCCCTGCTCCAACAGCTTCTTTGCCGTGTGGAACCCAATGAACCCAGCTGCACCGGTAACAAGGTATTTGCTCATTCGAAAACTCTTGGCTCAATCCACTTGTGAATCACGTATCTGCCACAGCTGCGAGTTGAACTCTTGAGTTCTCTGCACAAATTGGCTGCTCAAAGACACTAATTAGCACCAGCAATATGGCTGTGTCGAGTGGAACCCTCCAGACTGGTACACTACGACGATTCTGAGCTGCAAAAACCCAACGCCTGAGGACAATAATGCGCTTCCTGACAGCCATTCTGATATTGCTTCTGACCGTCAATCCAGAAGCAATCGCGCAACAACAGTTGCCGGGAACCGGTCCGTTTCGAAACGGAGTCGTCGCTGCCGATCACCCGTTGGCCAGCGAAGCCGGTTTGGAAATGCTGCGTGCCGGAGGTAACTGTGTTGATGCTGCAGTGGCAACGTCTTTCGCCTTGTCTGTCGTGCGTCCGGCGAGCTGCGGAATTGGCGGTGGCGGGTTCATGGTCATCTGG
>JBGCDN010000695.1:0-4492 GCA_045105495.1 Planctomycetaceae bacterium | reverse complement strand
ACGGTGAACGATGTGAAAATGGTTGATCGTCAGAACGGTGTCGGTTACCTGCACCTGAATAAGTTTGCGAGCGACTCTGCTGCTGAGATGGAACGAGCGATTCAGGATCTTCGTAGTCAGGGTATGCGAAATCTGATTGTTGATGTTCGCGGCAATCCAGGTGGTTTGCTGACAACGGCGATCGAGGTGTCTGACAAGTTCCTTCGCTGCGGTCGAATTGTTGCGACACGGGGGCGACTGGCGACAGATAACTCTGTCGAATCCGCGAGTGCGAATGGAACATGGAGCATGCCGCTTGTGGTTCTTGTTGACGGAGACAGTGCGAGTGCCAGTGAGATTTTCGCTGCTGCGATCCAAGAGAATGGTCGAGGTCTGGTTGTTGGCGAGACGAGCTATGGGAAAGGCACAGTGCAGACGCACTTCCCGCTGAGTTCTGGTTTGGGAACCGTTCGTCTCACGACGGCAAAGTTCTACTCGCCAAACGACCGCGAGATGGCTGGATCCGGAGTCACTCCAGACGTACGAGCTGACGATGAGCGGTCAGCGATGACTCAGGCTGTGACAGCTGCCAGTCATCCTCGGGTTGCCGAAATGGTGGCTCAGCATGGAACCTGTCGACCAACGGGTCAAAACTTCCGAAACTTCGGTTCGGCAGAACGACCGGTTCAGGACCTCTCAGTTGTGCTGAGTAAGTAATCGCAACGGCCGCAGGACGCGGCTCTCTTTTCTGCAACATCAAGGAGGACGCCAAGATGGCGGACAACCAGAATGACGAGCTGTAACGGCCGTTTTGCTGCAAAGCGAAACGGTCGTTTGTCATTTTTACGGAGTTTGCGGTGTCGCGCGGGTCTGGTTGATATTTAGCATCATGGTAGATCATCTAACGGAGCGAGCCGGAACCGTGTTGAGTTTTGGCAACGCCGCTGATCAACTGCTGCCGTCGGATGGGCAGAAACCAACTATTGCACATGGCTACAGTAAGCAACCAGCATCCCGGCTCGGAGCGTGGATACTGAGGCATCAGCTTACTTACTGACCGGATCCACCAGATGCTCAATCGACGCTCCGCTCGACCGAAACAAAGGGCGAGTTGCGCTCCCGAAGCGCTTGAGTCCCGTGAACTGCTTGCGGCGACCAACGTCAATGTCCAGTTTCGTTCCGGACAATCCTTTGTCACGTGGAATGAGGATACGGGTCGCTCGGGTGAACGCTACAACGTGTACCGTCACAATCAGCCGATCACCAATGCGAACCTCAATCAGGCGAAGAAGCTGACGGCGAAGTGGGGCCCGCTGCAAGACGACACGTCCATTCACAAACTTGCAACCGGCGATGCACCCGGTCGGTTTGTGATTAGTGATCTTGGGCGCGTGTTGGACACGAACGAAGGCTTATTCGTCTACACGACTCAGTCCAGTGATTCTGGCAACGCGTACTACGCTGTGACTCAAGTCAATGGCGGGAGTGAAGACAGAAACATCCGCCAGGGCGTCAACGCGACATCGTCTGCAGTTTCTGAATCTGTGCAGACGCCAAAGCCGGTATTGGTTCGATCTGTCAATGGTGGTCGCGGTCGGACGTACACGCAGTTCATGGACTACGCTGATTGGAACCCGTCATTCCAGGGCTACGCGTACAACTATCATGTCGCGTTGCCCAATAACTACGACTCCAATCAGTCGTATCCGCTGAAGCTGGTTCTTCACGCGTACAACGAACGCATGGCAAGTCCGCCGGAGAGCGAGTTCGGATGGCAGTCGATTCAAGTGTTTGCCGATGACCCCGGATTTGATACCGGAACTCCGCACACTTGGTGGTATGGGTTCTCTGCCGACCACGACTACGGAAACGGCGGGACGCCTGACTCGGGTCGGATTCGCAACTTCACAGAAGAGCGGGTGTTGCAGGCCGTCGATGAAGTAATCGACAACGGAGACTTCAACGTCGATCCAAGGCGAATCCACGCTCAGGGGTTCTCGATGGGAGCGTCTGGAGCGTTGGGGCTAGGGGTTCGCTACGGCAACGTGTTCTCCAGCATTTACGCGCCGGCGGCGATGAGTGACTATGCTCGCGATACGAATTTCCAGAGCGACTTCGTAACCCTTTGGGGGTCTAAGTCGGACAATCTTAAAGTCGTGAGTGCTGGGCGACGATCCGGTCAGTTGCGTGAGAGCAACAACTCAGTTGGAGTTTGGGATTGGATGGATCTTCCGCAAACGATTCGAACCAACCCACTATTCGATATGGCTCATATGTCAGTCTTTGCCGGCAAAGCTGATGACATCATTAACTACTCCACACAAAGCGCGCCTTTGATCGCGGCGTTTAATGATGTTGGTGTCAGTTTTACGGCAGAGCTGCGTGCTGGCTGGGATCACAACTTCCCCGGTTTCTCGGGTGTGAGTCACCAGATGATTAACGGCGGCGTCGTTACGGATCTGGGTATCTATGATTTTCGAAGGCAGAGCCTGCCAGCCGTTACTCGTGCTCAGAATTCGGGACCAGCTTCACCAGGTGGTGGTGGGACGGATCTGTACAATCTGGATATCGAATGGTCTGTCCCTTGGAACAGTTTTGGTCAGCCAATCGTCGATTCACGGAATCGATACGAAGTGACGCTGAAGTCGACGACTTCAACTCAGAACGCGACGATTACTCCACGTCGCACGGAGAACTTTGAAGTCGTCCCCGGGGCGACTTATCGTTGGGAGAACTTCAACGTCGACACGGGAGGTGTTTCTGAATCTGGCAACGTGACCGCGAATGCAGCGGGTGTTGTGAGCATTCCGGGATTCAGTATTCGGAGTGGCTCAGGAAGTCGTCTGGTGATGGTTCGCACCGGAGGTGGTGGAAATGATGGCGGCGGCGACACGGGAGGCGGCGGTGATACCGGTGGAGGAGACGCTGGGGCTGAGGTGCGGAATGGGACTCTGTTTGTCGAAGGCGGTAGCGGTGACGATAGAATTATCGTCTCGAAATTCGGTTCAAAGACGAGGGTGAATAGCAACGGTTCGACGGAAACGTTTACTAGTTCTCAGTTCAGCAGGATTGTGGTTCGAACGTTCGCGGGCAACGACACCGTGTCGGTGAGTTCTCCCAAGTCGACGCGTGTTGAGGCTGGTGCAGGCAACGACAGCGTCATCACAGGCAAAGGCGATGACACAATTATCGGTTCGTCTGGTGCCGATACGTTGCGCGGGCGGAATGGCGACGATTTGATAAATGGCGGGAACGGACCAGACCAGCTGATTGGAGACAATCAGGACGACACATTGCTTGGCGGCGCCGGTAACGACGTGCTGCTTGGTGGCAGCGGGCAGGATCGAATTCTCGCTGGCGGCGGAACCGACATTCTGGTCGGGGGTTCTGGAGCCGACGATTTGAACGGGGGTTCGTCGCGTGACTTGCTGATTGGCGGCAACGGTGCGGACAAGCTGGATGGGGGTACCGCAGATGACATTCTAATCGGTGGTCGTACTCGCTATGACGGTTCGGTGTCGGCTCTCAATCGCATCATGGCGGAATGGACGTCAGGACGCAGCTACTCCCTGCGGACGCAAAACATTCGGACTGGGCAAGCTGCAGCATCGGGCAAGAAGCTCAACAAGTCGACGGTTCGTGCTGATTCCGGCGAGCGAGATAGTCTGATTGGTGGTGAGGGCCGCGATTGGTTCTTCCGCCAGTTCGACGCTCTTCTTGATCGACAGGCGAACGAAGAACGTGACATCTTCGAGTGATCCATCGGATTGATAGCGGGTGTTCGAGTTTGGTGGTCGCACGCTTCACCGTCTCTTTCATGTTACCCTGTGTGCTACAAGGATCAGTAGCAATGTGGTGATGTGAAAGGTGCTTGGATGGACATGGTGGATTCAGCCTCGCCGAAAAAGTCGAGAACCCTTCGGCAAAAGTTTCGTCGCGGTTTCCTGCTCTACGCATTGGTTCCATACCTAAGTGTGATTGTCATCTTCGCTGTGCTGCAACGCCGGTTGATGTACCGACAGACGGTCGCTGCAAGTCTTGCGATTGATGATGTTGGTCTCTCCGCAGAGTTCGGAGTCGATGTCGAGCTCTCGACGCCGGACGGCAATACGATTCGTGGATGGTTGGTGAGTGGTCGAGACGAACAGACTCTTGTTGATGTGAAGCGTCCGCTGGTGCTCTACTTTCCGGGTCACTCACTGAATCGATCTGAGCGGGCGAGTGACCTTCAGGAGGTCGCCCGGCGAGGGTTTGATGTACTGATATTCGACTACCGTGGTTTTGGCGACAGCACGGGTTCGCCGACTGAATCGGCAATCACCGCTGATGCCTTGCTTGCCTGGCAATACGTCATCGGAACGCTTGGGTACGAGCAAAGTCGAGTCGTGATCTTTGGTGAATCGCTTGGTGGAGCAGTCGCACTCTCGCTGTGGTCTGACGAGAACCCAACGCCGCCCCAGCCAGCTGCGCTGATTCTGAATTCGACGTTCGCTTCGATGTCGCAGGTCGTCGG
>JBGCDN010000694.1:0-13058 GCA_045105495.1 Planctomycetaceae bacterium | reverse complement strand
CAAAATCAATTCGATGGTCTACATCTGCAACGGTGTGACAATCGAAGACGGTGTGATGATTTCAGCGGGAACGATCTTCACGAACGACCGCTTTCCACGATCAACCACGCCCGACCTAACCGAACTCCGTTCTTCCGCACCCGACGAACACACACTTCCCACGCTCGTACGCGAAGGCGCGACGATTGGGGCGGGGTGTATTGTTGGGAACGATCTTGAGATTGGTCGATTCGCGATGGTTGGAATGGGAGCCGTTGTCACGAAGTCGATACCAGACTTCCATCTGGCCATTGGTTCTCCAGCGAAGTCCATTGGCTGCGTGTGTCGGTGCGGCCCACTGTTGATGAAGTTTCCCGAAGGTGATTTCCACCAGGACGTGAAGTGCTCTGACTGCGGACGGGAATACACCGTTGAGAACCAAGTCGTGATCGAAAAATAAGAACCAGCCGAAGTTGAGATCGTCATGAAAAAGTGGAGTGTCATTGGGGGCGGCATGCTGGGCATGCGAACCGCCCAACTGCTGGCTCGCGAAGGAGCTGACGTCACGCTTTACGAAGCCGACGACCACCTCGGAGGTCTCGCCGATGCGTGGAAACTTGGCGACGTCACATGGGATCGCCATTACCACGTGACTTTGTTGTCCGACTTCGAGCTTCGCGAAGTGCTGCAGGAACTCGGTCTGGAAGATGACATTCGCTGGGTCGAAACCAAGACAGGGTTCTTCACAGACGGCAACCTGTATTCCATGTCGAACACGGTTGAGTTCCTGAAGTTCCCACCGCTCAGCATGATCGACAAGCTGCGACTCGGTGGAACGATTTTCCTCGGTTCAAAGATCAAGAACTGGCAGAAGCTGGAAACCATCCTCGTTGAAGACTGGTTGCGAAAGTGGTCAGGCAGTCGCACCACAAACAAAATGTGGTTGCCACTTCTGCGTGCGAAACTCGGTGAGAACTACAAGAAGACATCAGCCGCTTTCATCTGGGCCACAATCGCCCGCATGTACGCCGCGCGGCGTTCTGGGCTGAAGAAGGAGATGTTTGGCTACGTCTCTGGCGGCTACCAAAAAGTGCTGGATAAGTACGAAACACAACTGTTGAACGATGGCGTCACTGTAAAGACCGGCCACGCGCTGAAGAATGCGGAATCAATCGATGACGGCATCGAACTGACGTTTGCGAACGGAACCGTTGAGAGCTGTGACAACGTTGTCATGACAATTCCATCACCGCTCATTTCGAGAATGGTTCCACAGCTTGAGATGGACGAACACGAGAAACTGAACTCCATTCAATACCAAGGCATTGTCTGTGCTTCTCTGGTTCTGAAGGAATCACTTTCGCCGTACTACGTCACCAACATCACGGACGATTGGGTGCCCTTCACCGCCGTTATTGAAATGTCGGCTCTTGTCGACAAGTCGGAATTCGGCGGGAACGCGTTGGTCTATCTACCACGATACGCAGACCCAGACGACGCCATCTTCGAACGTACCGACGACGATCTCCGTGAAGAATTTGTTTCTGCTTTGGAGAAGATGTACCCGCACTTCAATCGCGATCAGGTCGAAGCGTTCAAAGTCTCGCGCGTCCGCCACGTTGTTGGACTCTCAACACTGAACTACTCGAAGAATCTACCGAGTATGGAAACCAGCGTCCCAGGAATCTACGCCGTGAACTCGGCTCAGATTGTAAACGGCACGCTGAACGTCCATGAGACTCTCGCGCTGGCGAAGCGAGCGTTTAACGACCTGCTGAAACCAAGAATGCACGTTGTCCAAGAAGACGTTGTTCACTCGAAGGAACCGCAGCCGGCTTGAAGACTTGCGGATTTGATACGACCAAGGGACTCGTCGCCTCGTCCACTACAACTTGTGGTGCGCGATGCATAAGAGAGAAATTTTCATGACAAAACGAATCGCCAGCTTGTCGCTCGACCTCGACAACAAATGGTCGTACATGAAAACTCACGGCGACGCCGGCTGGGAGAAGTACCCAACGTATTTGCCATTGGTAATCCCACGGTTCCTTCAGTTCTTCAAGGAACGCAACGACCAGAAGATGACAGTCTTCATTGTCGGTCAGGACGCCTCACGAGAAGAGAACCACGAAGCACTCGCATCCATTAGTGCGGCGGGGCATGAAATTGGGAACCATAGTTTCAACCACGAACCATGGTTGCATCTCTACAGCAAGGCTGAGATCGAAACCGAGTTCGCCAAAACGGAAGAGCATTTAGAACGCGTCACTGGCGAACGGACCGTTGGGTTTCGAGGGCCAGGGTTCAGCTTCAGTCCAACCGTGCTTCAGGTTCTTCGAGAACGCAGCTACGAATACGACTGCTCTACCTTTCCGACATTCCTCGGCCCGCTTGCTCGCATGTATTACTTCATGACGGCGAAGTTGGATGACAAGCAAAAGGAAGAGCGCAAGGTACTGTTCGGTAAGCTGAATGAAGGCTTCCGCCCGTTGAAGCCGTACAACTGGGATCAGGAGGGACACAGCCTGCTGGAGATTCCCGTCACAACCATGCCGGTATTCAAAGTACCGATCCACGTAAGCTACTTGCTGTACCTGAACCAGTTCTCCACTCTCGCTGCAAAAGCGTACTGGCGAATGTCACTGCGAATGTGTCAGCTGTTTGGTGTTGCGCCTTCGTTGCTTCTTCATCCGCTGGACTTCATGGGCTGCGACGACGATTCCGACCTCGGGTTCTTTCCTGCCATGCGTCAACCGGCTGGTCCAAAGCTGGAATTGATCTCGTGGGTCATGGAACAATTCACAAATCGCTTCGACGTTGTCCCAATGCGTGAGCACGCCGCGCAGGCCGCTTCGACGACGCGCAAGTTAGAGATTGAAAATCCAGCTCCTGAACCCAAGAGCGATCCGTCGGACGGCTCTCGCGAAAATGCAGGAGCTCATGAACTTACCCACGCCTAACGATTCGTCCATACCAACTGCACCACGCAGCACTGCTGGGTATCTCAACAACTTTCGCGACCCGATCGGTCTTGCGAAACGAATGATCTTCTCCGGCAATCGGGCGGCTCATTGGTCGATGGTTCGTGAAGTGCTGCGGCCGTTGGTCATGCCATTGGATGTCGTTTTGCAGGTTGCAGAACGCAGAGCAATTCGAAAAGCGGGCACGCTTTCGAAGCCGATCCTCTTAATTGTCGGGCCACCGCGAAGTGGAACCACGGTTCTCTACCAATTACTCGCGGACGCGTTGGAAACAACATGGTTTCCGAATGTCAGCGAGATGTTTCCAAGATCGCCAATCACCGCCAGCCGAGTATTGGCGTTCAAGCGAAATAAGTCACGGCGACTTCGCAGTTTCTACGGCCAGACGCCGGGACTGTCGGCTCCAAACGATGCATTTCAAATCTGGAACCGGTGGCTGGGCGAGAACCGGTACGAACCAGACCTGCTGTCAGAAACCAGCAAGCACATGCTTCAGTTTCTGGCCGCATGGACAAACATGTTCAACAAGCCGCTTCTCAATAAGAACAATCGAAACACGTTCTGCCTTCCACAGCTTCACGACGCCATTCCCACCGCTCACTTCGTCATACTGCAACGCAACCCAGCCGACATCGCCCGATCACTCATTCGCGCTCGTGAGTTTGTGCAGGGTGAAAAACACGGGCCTTGGGGTTTGGCCAGCCAATCGAATCACGCCAACGACCCGCTGGGGTACGTCGACGATGTGTGTGAACAAGTCCGACTTATTAACGAACGAATCTCGACGGCAAAACAGACTCTCAACGTCGATCGGCTGACATGTTGCTCATACGAAGAACTCTGTGACGACCCAACCACGCTGGTCGAATCCATTGCCTTCCGCAGCAACATCAGTCTTCGCGACTATACACCATGCTATGACGATTTGAGGCGTCCTGGTTCGCGACCGCTTTCTGCGGAGGAGGAAGTCCGACTCAAAACATGTCTCGCAACAATGAACCTATCTGAAGACACTGCGAAGCGGTCTGTTTCGCCGTCTTCGTAAAGCCCACGCCATGCCTGTTCGCCCGCTGCTTGTTTTCGGAACACGTCCAGAGGCCATCAAGATGGCTCCCGTCGTTCGAGCCTGCCACCAACACAACGGTATTGCTCCGATCGTTTGCCTCACAGGCCAGCACCGCGAAATGCTGGACCAGGTCAATAGTTACTTCAACATCACCGCTGATGATGACCTGCAGGTGATGTCGAAGAACCAAACTCTCGCGACGCTCACATCAAAATGCATCACCGGTATCGATTCGCTGATCGAGCGACATGAACCCGACTGCGTTGTCGCTCAAGGCGATACGACAACAGTGATGGCGGCTTCGATGGTTTCGTTCTATCGCCGCATCCCCTTCGTCCATGTCGAAGCCGGCCTTCGTACTGGAAACATGCAGGCTCCGTGGCCCGAAGAATTCAACCGCCGAGTTGTCGGATTGACCGCCGGTCTTCACTGTGCTCCGACCGAAACTTCGGCCCAAAACCTATTGAAGGAAGGCACCCCGGCTCAGTTCGTTCACGTGACCGGCAATACAGTCATCGACGCATTGCTTCACACCGTCGAAAAGGAACGCGCGAACAACGACCAGTGGGATAAGAAATACTCGGACTTAAGCGGCAGGAAAATGGTGCTCATCACAGGCCACCGTCGAGAGAACTTCGGCGGAGGATTTGAGAACCTGTGCCACGCGATTCGAACGCTGGCAGAACAGTTCACAGACACCGTGTTCTGCTATCCGGTCCACTTAAACCCCAACGTTCGCGAACCGGTGAACACGATTCTTGGAGAGACTTCCAACGTACTGCTGACCGAACCCGCGCCGTACCCTGAATTCGTTTGGTTGATGGACAGGGCTCACGTGATTCTCACGGATTCCGGTGGAGTTCAGGAAGAAGCGCCTTCGCTTAAAAAGCCAATTCTCGTCATGCGAGACACAACAGAACGCCCCGAAGCTCTCGAAGCAGGCGCGGTCGAACTGGTTGGGACCGACCGAGATCGGATTGTCGAACGCGTCAGTCTATTGCTCACCAACGAAACAGAATACGCCTCCCGCCAAATCGACGAGAATCCATACGGCGACGGAAAAGCGTCACAGCGGATTGCCGACCTACTGGCCAACCGCGCTTGGGAGGCGTGATTCCAAACTGCAACTACGGCAAAACTTTAATCATGAGGTTTCGCCACATGACAGTTTTGCCAATCGCTTCTTTGTCTCGACCAATTCCGTGGACCTGCAGACCGATAAAGCCTTTGGCCGTCAGGTTGTCTTTGAAGTCGGCTCGAGCAACGCCGTTCAACCACGTGCGAATGTGTGGGCCGTCGCATTCGATCCGAACCTTATTCCATTCGTTGGCCTTGTAAGCTTTGATGCCAGCAGCGGAAAACGCTTTCGCATCCCCCCCACGCTTTCCGGGGAACAACCAACCCCGTCGCGCTTCGTCGTAGATGCCGCCGCTCCACATGCGTTCTGGCTTGTTCGGATCAATCTCTACCTGATAGCCATGCACGCGACCTTTGGCGACTTTCTTCTCGCCGTCTTCCAGAATTTCGATGTGCTCAACCGGGTAGGCATTGCTGCGGAACTGCACGCCAGAGTTCAGTCGGTCGTCGCACTTGTATTCGTATTCCAAAACGAAATTGCGATACAACCGCTTGGTGCACATGAAGCTATTCGGCGTCTTATCTACCGACTCGCCGATAATCACACCTTCTTCGATCCGGTACTTCGCCTTGCCGCCCTGCTGCACAAACTGATCAAAGTTCTTGCCGTTGAACAGCGGTACAAAGCCGTCGCTATCGGCCTTTGGCTTCTCTTGTGAAAGCCCGAGCGGAGCCAGACAAAGCACGACTGAAGCAAAAACAAATCCAAAACGCATGTGGTTTCTCCGAGTACAAAATTCCGACGACGGCAACGCGATCGCGGTCTCACCAGTTTACGCGTCCGACCAGCGCGATGCACGTGTTCGGCGAATTGAGAACAGAATTCGCGGGAACGGTGGTGAGATCGACATCGCTGCTGCAGAATAGAAGCTCGGGGACAAAGCGGAGCCACGATGCCAAACCAAAACCAGCCAGACAACGATCCGACGCTCCAGGACGACCGTCTGGATTCTGACGATGCCCCGACGGTCGATGAGAACCCTGATGAAGGCACGCTTGTCGAACCCAAACAACCGCCAGCGGACGACGCCCCAACCCTCGTTGAGCACAACGACGACACAAGAACTGCCGTCGATCAACCAGTTGCTAGCGCTGATCCAGACGCGACCGCGTTCGACTCACAGCTACAGGACGGCCGGACGGTTGTCGAACCAACAACGCATGACAGGACGGCTATTGAGCCCGGTTCTGTCCATAAAGACGAAAACGCGACGGTCAACGACAACGCCCCGCACGACGATCAAGCCACGATCGTTTCGCAAAATACGGACGACGACTCAAACACTTTCATCTCAGGCAGCCTGCCCGGCGAAACACCGGCGCCGGCATCGGCAATACGAACTCTTGATCGGTTCGAGCTAGTTCGTGTACTCGGACAGGGTGCGTTCGGAACGGTGTATCTTGGTCGTGATCCGCGGCTCGATCGTCAGGTGGCCATCAAGGTCGCGAAGACCGGCGTTCTCAATTCGAAAAGTGACATCGATCGATTCAACCGCGAATCTCGAGCGGCGGCCCAGCTGAGGCATCCGAATATTGTTCCCGTATATGAAGCCGGACAGATCAAGGGTTCGTCTTATATTGTCCATGACTTCATTGAAGGCCAGACACTTAAGCAGCTGCTAAAAAAAAGCGGTCAACTGCCTCCCGCCGATGCAGTGCGAACCATGATCCAGATTGCCCGCGCGCTAGACTACGCGCATTCGCAAGGGATTATTCATCGCGATATTAAGCCTGAGAATATTCTTATCGACAAAGCCGGCAATCCGCACATTGCCGACTTCGGTCTAGCTCGAAATGAGGAGAAAGACGCCACGCGAACCCGTGAAGGCACGCTCATGGGAACGCCAGCTTACATGAGCCCCGAACAAGCCAGCGGGAAGGTCAGTCAGGTTGATCGCCGCTCAGACGTCTGGAGCCTCGGCATCATGCTCGACGAGATGCTAACGGCGCGACGGATTTTTTCAGGAACCGTTGTCGAGGTTCTTACTGCTGTTCAATCAGAACCGATCAAGCCACTGCGTTCTGTCGATGCGTCGCTGCCGATTGATCTCGAAACCATTTGCCTCAAGGCCCTCGAAAAGGACCAAAACACCCGGTTCCAAACGGCTGGCGACTTTGCCAACGAACTAGAACTATGGACCAATGGCGAACCGATTACGCTGCGCCGAATCGGCTACGGCGAACGCCTGATTCGCTGGGCGAAACGCAATCAAACAGTCGCTGCACTACTGGCGACAGTGTTCTTTACGCTCATACTCGGAACAGCTGTTTCGACCTGGTTCGGCTACGATGCCAGCCAGAAAGCGGCAGCACTTGAACTTGAAAAGCAGGAACGCGTCATTGATTTCATGAAGGCTGTTCTCAAAGCAGAGCCTGAAGCCGTTCCGGAATTACTCGACGGCGTCGACGACTTCGAAACAGAAACAGACCTGTTGAGCCAGCTACAGAAAATCGAAGCAAACCCAGACGAACGTGAAACGCGGCGACCCCTTATGGTCACGCACCTGTCAGATAATCCAAGCGAAAAAGCCAAAGCACTTGACCAGCTGCAGACAGCCTTATTGCAGGAAGAGCCTCGCGAGGTTCTCATGCTTCGTCAGGAATTGTGGCCGCAAAAAGATCAGCTAACGCCTGGGCTTTGGAAGACAGCCGAAGACACCAACGCCAGAAACGACACACGGCTGCGGGCCGCCGCAGCGTTGGCTCTCTACGATCCGAGATCACCAAAATGGATTGAAATTACCGATGCCATCGTCAGCCAATTGCTTGCTGATTCTCTCAACGTCGCGAGCTGGTCGAGAGCATTCTCCGGTGTTAAAGATCGCCTAAGACCGTCGCTGGAACGGGTCTACCTGAACCCTGATGAATCCAACAAGAAAGCCGCAGCCAGCGTGCTCACTTCACTGTTTGCTAACTCGCCGGACGTATTGCTCCGGCTGGTCGATTCAGCCGATGCAAGCCAGTTAGGCGTTCTCGTGCAGCAACTGCGAAGGCACCCGGAAGCAATCGAGGCCATCTCAAACAGACTTGCTCGCAAGTACCCTGATTCACTGCTCAGCGACGCCCAAGAGGTCGAAGATCAACAGCGAGCCAACAACGTCATCGCTTTGCTGCAGTCCGGGCAGCTTGATACTGCCAACCAAGAATTGAAGCGACCGGATCGCAACGGCGTCCGGTCTCACGTCATCGATCGCGCAGCTGATGCCAGACTAAATCAAGGCACGCTATTCAGGACACTGCTGGAAGAGAGCCATCCTGCCCTGCTGCGAACCACGATGCTTGCCTTAGCCGATTACAGCGAGAGCGACATCGACAAACGAACTCGCAACGATCGTAAGAACGATTTGCTGCGTCTCTACCGCAACCATCCCGATTCTGGTGTTCACGGAGCTATCGAATACTTGATGCGAAAGTGGGGATTGGAAGAGGAATTGGCCGAAGCGGCGAAAGAGCTGCAGTCACCTGATTGGCCGACGGACGGACGGAACTGGCATCATTCACCCAGTGGAATCGTGTTCGCCATCATCCGCAATCCGCCTGAGTTCTTGATGGGCACAGATGACCCCATCCGCGGCAATCCACTGCCCGAAGAAGAAACGCCACACCCACGCAAGATAGGGCGGAGCTACGCAATCAGTCTTTATGAGGTAACGATCGACCAATTCCTCGCGTTCGACGCGGCGTACAAGCCGAAATATAGACCGTGGTCTGGCGACAGCCCGGCCAGTTCCATCAATTGGTATCGGGCGGCTACATTCTGCAATTGGCTCAGCACCAACGAGGAACTTGGTGACAAACAGCTTTGCTACAGAAAACCAACGAAGCAGGCGGTGAACGCATTTCCTGACGTGGTGAATAGGCAGGGTTACCGACTCCCAACCAGAGCTGAATGGGAATACGCAGCACGCGCGGGTACCGTCTCCTTAAGACACTTCGGAAGCGGCGATCAATTGCTTGACTCGTACGCATGGATGGCGGAAACAGTGATCTCGCCCCAAGCGTGTGGCCAGCTGTTACCAAACGAATTTGGCTTATTCGATTCATTGGGAAATGTAAGAGAATGGCTACAGACGTGGGCCAGTAGAGCCAACCCAGCCGGCGAAAATTTCGTCGACGGAGACGAAGGCAAACCGGGACAATTCTCTTTTCGTGAGCACGCTGGAGCCTCTTACGTCGAGATTGCTCGCGACGTAATCGAAGCCGCCCGAGTCGATGCAGCAATGAACCCAGTATTCAAACAAAGTTGGCTCGGATTCCGCGTGGCTCGAACGCTTCCGCAAAATCACGAGTGACTCCAGCCTCGCGCGTTAAGCCATCGTCGCCCGGCAGACACTTTCTATCCGCCAACCAATATCCAATTAGCTCCAGCAAAACGAACGCATGACCGACATCAGAAAAACTCTCATCCGCGCAAGTTCTGGAGAGGACATTGCCGCTGAGGAATTGACCGAGTGCTTCCGCAACATCATGCAGGGTCAATGCGAACCAACCCAAATCGCATCCCTCCTGACCGCGTTGCGGATGAAAGGTGAAACGAAAGACGAAATCGCCGCCGCTGCATCCGTCATGCGTGAATGTGCAACCAAGATACCAGTGACGGATTCGAACGTGCTGGATACGTGCGGAACCGGAGGCGATGGACTGCACACCTTCAACATCAGCACCGCCACGGCCATAGTAGCTGCAGCCTGTGGTGTTCCCGTCGCGAAGCACGGGAACCGGAGTGTCAGTAGTTCCAGTGGTTCTGCTGATGTGCTTGAAGCCCTTGGCGTTCGCATCGACCTCTCACCAGACCAAGTCGCTGATTGCATCAAAGATGTAGGAATCGGCTTTTGCTTCGCGCCGCTTATCCACGGGGCGATGAAATACGCTGTACCGGTTCGCAAAGCACTCGGTTTCCGAACCATCTTTAATCTGCTGGGACCACTAACTAACCCCGCCGGAGCCGAAGTTCAGCTTCTCGGCGCAAACAATGTTCAAACCGCAGAGAAGCTGGCCGAAGCCCTGGCGATCCTGGGAAGCAAGAAGTCATTGGTGGTTTCTGGAGCCGATGGCCTCGATGAACTTAGTCTCTGGGGCGACACCACCGTTTTCATTGTGACGCCACACGGTGTTCAACAAGAAACATGGAACGCCAACCGATTCGGACTGGAATCATGCAACGTCTCAGAACTGCAAGTCTCTTCGGCGCAGGAGAGTGCTGAAGTGATACGTTCTGTTCTCACAAATGGGGACAGTGCTGTCAGACGCATTGTCACCATGAACGCGGCTGCGGCGCTGTTAGCGTTTGGGCAAGTAGAGACACCCATTGACGGGGTTCAGGTCGTGTCCGACACCCTTGATTCTGGTGCAGCGAATGCCACTCTTGAGAAACTGATTCAATGGACGAACGACGTCTAGTTCAGCAACGCATAGCAGTGTTTTGCAGCACTTGCGTCCCCTGGTCCGACTTCTATAATCGCAGCAGTGAAGATCTTTGTGCGCTAGGATCGTGCAAGTACTCATCGATGAACTCTCAGCTAACGACGGAAGCTGCCAAACAATGACCGACTGGTTTCGCAACCTGTACCTCGCCGTCTCGACGGTCGCACAGGGACTGTTCGTCACCCTCAGGACGATGGTGAAGACTTATCAGCGCCGGACCTTTACCGAGGTCTACGAGTACCCGGAGGTACCGGTACCCGTGAAACCTCGGTACCGCGGCTTCCACAGATTCGACCTGACAACCTGCATTGGCTGTGAAAAGTGTGCAGTTGCTTGCCCGGTCGATTGCATCTATATCGAAAAAGAAAAAAGTCCTGTCGGCAAAGGCTTCCGAGTCGACAACTTCACGATCGATTACACAAAGTGCATGTTCTGTGCTCTTTGTGTCGAACCTTGCCCGGTCGACTGCATCTTCATGGGTGCCAACCACGACCTGAGTTGCTACAGCCGAGACGGTTGTATTGTCGACTACGCCAAGCTGCCGCTTGAGATCGCATGGGGGCGTACTACGCTCAACCCAACGGCAGTGGCCGAGTCAAAAGTTCTACACGAACCAGTCTGGGTCAAAGGCGAGCCAAGTCCGTTTGAGTATGCCGCGGACGAGAAGTAGCGGACACGTTAAACCAGAGGGGCAAGACCAAAGATGGGCGATACAAAGCAGTACTTCACGCTTGAAGAAGCCAACCTACGCTTGCCTCTCGTAAAGCGAATCGTGCAGGATATCGTATCTCTTTACAAAGACGTGCACGAGCGGCGGCGACGACTTGAAGAAATCAAGTTCCGCCAAACCGGTTCTGAAGACGGTGCGTCTTTATACCGGGAAGAAGTTGGAGAGATTGAGAAGGAAGTCAAGCAGGACGTTCAGCGGCTGGATGAATTCCTTGGCGAACTGAAATCTCTGAACGTTCAGATTAAAGACCCGGCAATCGGCGTTGTCGATTTTCCTTCGATGCAAGATGGCAGAGAAGTATGTCTATGCTGGCAACCGGGTGAAGAAGAGATCGGCTTTTGGCGGGAGGTGGACGCAGGGTTCGCTGGCCGACAGTCGTTGTTCGAAGGATCGATCGCTGCACCGGATGAATCAAGTAACCCCGGCGGCGAGTAAAAAGCACTGGCCGCGAGGCTAACGGAATAACAAATCAATGGCAGACTTTGTTGGTCACTTCCTGATTTTCACCTGCGTCGCAATCGGCGCGTTGATTGTGCCTTTGCTGATCGGTCGGTTGATTCGACCAAAACTACCGACGCCCGAAAAGGACGCGATCTACGAATGTGGCGAACCAACAATTGGTTCCAGCTACATCCAGTTCGACCTTCGATTCTACGTCGTCGCGATGCTGTTCATCATTTTCGACGTCGAAGTCGCGTTCTTCTTTCCATGGGCCACGATCTACGGTGGAGCCATGCAATTGGCAGACACTCGTATCGCTGAAGATTCAGCTACCCGCGAGATCCTCAGCGCCAAGTTGCTGAACCTTGACCCCAAGAGTCAGGAAGCGGCGGCCAACGTCATTTCCAGTGAGACAGCAATGTCGCTCGGAGCCACCGGGCTTGTCGATATTCTTGTCTTCTTCAGCGTACTCTTGGTTGGATTCATGTACGTCTGGAAGCGTGGCGACCTTGACTGGATCCGCGCCGTAGCGAATAAGCCGAAGATCGCCCGCGCACCAGTTGTAACTGCCGTCGCCCCGACCAAGGCAACAACAGCTCAGACAGCCAGCTAAACCCACAGATTCTCCCGCTGCAGTGTGGGCCAGTATTCCGCGAACCGCGTTTTCACCGAAACTGATTCGACTATGGACATTCAACAAGCGCACGCCATTCTTAGCGCGGAGTTTGGTGATGCGATCACCGGCATGAACTCGGAAGCAATCGACCCGTGGATCGAGGTCTCTGCAGACAAGATTGCTGAAATCGGTACGTTCGTCCGAGACGACGATCGATTCGACATGAAGCACCTCAACGACATGACAGCTGTCGACTGTATGGAGCCTGATCCGAAGAAGGCGGCCAAGTTCAAGGATGAAATCCGACTTGAGGTCGTCTACCAGCTGTCCAGTCTGAATACGAAGCAAAGACTAAAGCTGAAAGTCATCCTTCCACGTTGGAAAGACGACGTCGCAGGAACGCCACCTGAGCTACCGAGCGTCTCTGGCGTTTGGGGCATTGGTGACTGGCATGAACGTGAAGCATTCGACATGTTCGGAATTCACTTTCTCGGGCACCCGAACCTGGTTCGAATTCTTTGCCCGGAAGACTGGCAGGGATACTCGCTCCGTAAGGACTATGAGTTCCCGCTCGAATACCACGGCATCCGCGGCAAGTAACACACGGAAGCAACAATCGCCTCATCGCGTATTGACGTCGATCTGAAAGTCTCAACATGAGCATGCAGTTGGAAGACCCGCGGG
>JBGCDN010000693.1:0-9006 GCA_045105495.1 Planctomycetaceae bacterium | reverse complement strand
AGTCCCGGAGGAAGAAAATGGATCTGTGAGAACGTTGGCTGTTGTGCTGCCAGAATCCAGCGTCGCACCGCCAGAATCGACCAGCGAGTAGGTCAGCAGATCAGCGGGGCCGGCTGCCGCATTGTTCAGAAAGCCCCACGTGCCGGAAAGCGTGTAGTCCATCTGCGAATCAACTGTGAACGAAACTTCATAACTCGCAATACCTGTGTGGTCTCCACCAGGACGTGCTGACACCGTCTTCTCAGCGATGATTAAGGCCGACGCGGAAAACGTATCTGTACCGGTATCAAAGTTGAAAGCGGTAATGTCGGCGCTCGTGAACGATCTGTTATCGGCTTGTGAAGTACTGACAGAGCCAGAGTTGCTGGCGGACGAATCCGTGTTCGGTGTCGTCGATGAAAAGTCGCCGAAAAGTGCGGAGACCTCTGCGTTGGTTGAGACTGTAATCAAGTCCGCATAAGCGGGCTGTGCAATGAGTACGCCGAGAAGAGCTGCTTGCCGCCACATATGATCGATCTCCAGGAAGCCAACGCAGAGCGCTGCGTTTTAAGCAAATCGGCAATATGGCGACGTAAAATCGATACTGCGGTTTGGGAACGCTGCAAGCCCTGCAAAGTGATCAAGCGGCTCAGAAACCGTACATATCCCTACGTCGGAAACCGCTTAGTCGACCCAAATCCTGCTTCAGGAGCGGTTATGACATTCCACTATTGAATTCAAACACTTGTTTAATACAGTCGTTTCAATTCAAGCAGGTCACCATGCCCGACGACACCCGCATACGCATACTGAACGCTGCCGGACCAATCTTCGCGGAGAAGGGTTTCGAAAGCTCCACGGTGCGCGAGATCTGCGAGGCGGCTGAGGTCAACGTAGCTAGCGTGAACTACCACTTCGGCGACAAGTCGGAACTGTACCGCCAAACTGTCAGCCACGCCCGGGAGCTCACCCTCATTCAGGTTCCATGGCCAGAACTTGGTGAAGATGCGGGCACTCGGGATCAACTATTTGCATTCGTAACCACCATGCTGAATCGACTTCTTGGGAACGAATCACAACCGTGGCAGAGTCGCCTCATGATGAGAGAAATTCTCTCGCCGACCGAAAACTGTCGGTCGATGGTGCGTGAGTTCTTTCAGCCTCGACTGGAAACCTTGATCGCCATTCTCGAACCAGTCTTCCCAGCTCAGCTTGAAGAACACAAACGTCAGAAATTTGCCTTCTCAGTGATGGGCCAGTGCTTGTTCTATCGAGCCGCCGAAGGCGTGTTCAAACTGGTCGTCCCCGAAGAACAACGCTCCGCAAACTTTCAGATCGAACAGCTGGCCAACCACATCACTCACGTGACGCTGCTTTCCCTCGGCGTCACTGATCCACATTGTCAGACAGCCATTTCAGAGGCTGGTGCAGAATCATGAATTCAGAAACACCTTCAACAGACGCTGAATCTTCAAGCGAACCTAAGGCACCTGCGAAACCAGCCGTCGTGAAGCCCACAAGCGAAACCGGTGGTGGCGGTATTAAGATGGAACTCCTGCGTCTGGCCGTTTCTGTTGCCATCATCGCTGCAGGCATCTTCGGAATGCTGTCTTTTGGGCAAGGCCAGCCGCCGCAGAAAGCTGCTGTCGAAGATGCCGAAGCAGAACTCGTGCAAGCGGTCGATGTTGTGCTTCACGAGGGTGAGTTGGACATTGAGGTCGATGGTGTTGTCGTCCCGTTTCGCGAGATTCAAATCGCTGCCGAAGTCGCGGGAAAAATCACGTTCAAGTCCGAAGACTGCCGCACCGGAAACTTCGTCGAGGCCAACGCTCCACTGGTTCGAATCGATCAAGAAACCTACGCCCTGGAAGTGGACCGTCTGAAGAAGCAAAAGAAAGAAACAGAACAGAACCTGGAAGAGCTGGCTGTCGAAGTCGCCAACAGCGAGAACCTAATCAAGATTGCGAAAGACGATTTGAAGCTAAGAGAAAGCCAGTTTGCTCGACAACAACGGCTGGGACGAGTTGGAACCAAGTCCGACCTTGAAAACGCACAACAAGCAGTCCTTCAATCGCAGAACTCGCTGGCCACACTGGAAAACCAGAAACGGCTGCTAACGAAGCGAAAAGCGAGGCTTGAGACGGGAAAAGATCTCGCGGTGATCCAACTTTCACGAGCCCAACTGGACCTCAATCGAACAGAAATCAAAGCTCCGGTCAGCGGTGTGATTGTCAGCGAGATGATTGAGAAAGATTCGTTCGTTCAACGCGGCGCGCAGCTCATCACGATCGAAGACACCAGCCACGTCGAGGTTCGCTGCAACCTGACTATGGACGAGCTTTATCGACTGTGGCAAGCCACCGACGACGCACCGCCGGATCCGAATTCGATAAAGACTAACCAAGCTTATGACATTCCGAACGCCAAAGTCAGCATCATGTACGAACTGGCGGGACGAACCTTCGTCTGGGCCGGACGACTCGGACGCTTCGACGGAATTGGGCTCGATGAGCGAACTCGAACAGTTCCCTGCCGCATCGTGGTCGACCACCCCAACGAAGTGAAAGAACTCAAAGAAATGGATTCGCTGGTCGAGACAAAGAACGGACCGCGAGCGTTGGTGCGAGGCATGTACGTCAACGCCAGCATTCACACGAATCCGTCGGCTCAGTTTGTACGAATACCAGAAGCAGCCGTCCGTCCAGGCAACAAAGTCTGGCTGGTTCGCGACGGCATCCTCGCAATCCGAAGCGTCACGGTCGCTGGAGTTGTCGGCGATGACATCATTGTCGATGCAGAAGCGTCTGACATCCGCCCCATGGAACGCGCAATCATTTCGCCACTTACAGAAGCAATTAGTGGCATGCCGGTTAAGGAGACATCACAGTGAAAGGCGTAATTCGCTGGGCAGTCAAGAACTCGCCCGCCATGAACACACTGCTGATCACCGGACTGATTCTCGGCGCGATCTGTGCGTTGACGCTTCGGCGTGAAGAGTTTCCGGAGTTCGAGCTAGAGATCATTCTCGTCTCCGTGCCCTACCCCGGCGCGAGTCCGGATGAGGTGGAACAGGGAATTGGTCAGAAAATTGAAGAAGCAGTTCGATCAATCGACGGCATCAAGAAGCAAACCACGGTCGCCAACGAAGGTTCGTGTAGCGTCGTTTTGGAACTTCGCTCGGACGTCAAAGACATTCAAAAAGTCTTGTCCGAAGTCCGTTCGGCGGTTGATCGCATTCCAACCATGCCGGAACTTTCAGAAGACCCGGTCATCCAACAAATCACAATGCGCCGTAAGGCAATTCAGGTCGGCGTCCTCGCTCCCACTGGAACCATCCGCGAAGGGACAGAACTTCGACTGCGTTCCACGATCGAACGCATCCGATCCGACATGCTACAGCTGCCAACCGTCTCACAAGTCGAACTCGAAGGCACCCGTGCGTATCAGATTGACGTAGAACTCTCCGAAAACACATTGCGCAAACATGGGCTAACGCTCAAGCAGGTTGCCGACATTATTCGCCGAGAGAACCTTGAGATGCCTGGCGGCAACATGAAGACGCCGTCGGAAGAAGTGCTGCTTCGAGGCAAGAACAAACGGCTCACTGGCACCGAGATCGCCAAGATTCCACTTATGACAGACCCCGCGGGTGCGGTGTTAACAGTGGGTGATCTTGCTGACGTCAGAGACGATTTCGCAGACACCACGACCATCAGCCGAATCAACGGACGCCCCGGCATGGTCGCCAACGTAATGGCTGCGAAACGTGAAGATCTGCTGCAGATGACGGAAGACGTACACGAGTACGTCAAGACAGCGAAGTTGCCACAAGGCTACGAGTTCATCGTATACGGTGACCAATCTGTTGCTGTGAAAGACCGACTTGATTTACTCACGCGAAACGGATTGCAGGGGTTGATTCTCGTCTTCATCGTCCTCGCCGTGTTCCTGGAAATCCGTCTGGCTTTCTGGGTCGCGTTGGGAATTCCGATTTCGATCCTCGGTGCCTGCTGCGTGCTCTGGTACTTCGATCAAACCATGAACATGCTCTCCATGTTCTCATTCCTCATGGCACTTGGAATCGTTGTCGACGACGCCATCGTCATTGGAGAGAACATTTACTCGCACCGACAACGCGGTTCTAACCTCATGCGTGCAGCCATTGATGGAACCGTTGAAGTGCTGCCATCGGTTGCCGCGTCGGTCACCACGACCATCATCGCGTTCCTCCCGCTGATGTTCGTTACCGGCGTGATGGGAAAATTCTTCGCCGTCATGCCGATGGCCATCATCGCGATGCTTGTCATCTCGCTGATCGAAAGTACGTTCATCCTTCCTTGTCACCTTGCTCATGGTGGTGACGAACCGCAGGGAACCTGGTTCCTACTCACAACGAAGATGTTCCAATTCGTCTCTCCGCTGAACGCGGGCGCCGCACTGCTGCTGAAGATTCTGCTAACGCCGTTTTTCGCCCTACTCGACATTTTGATTTATCCATTCCGGGCCATCGGGCACTTAAGCGTTTATGTGAACCGTTTTTCCGCAGGCGTCCTCTGGTTCCTCTCGGAGAAGCTTTACAAGCCGGTGCTGCAGTTTGGTTTGAGAAACCCGTCCATCATCATCAGCGCTAGCGTTGGGCTGTTTATTTTCTCACTTGGAACAGTTCGCTCTGGGCTTGTCCCGAGAGAGTTCTTCCCGAAGCAAGACAGCAACCAAATTGTGGCGAAGGTGGTTTACCCGAGTGGAACATCACCGGTTGTCACTGAGGCCACAACGGAAACGATCGAACAGGCGATTCTGTCAGTCAACGAACAATTGGAAGCAGAAGGCGCCCCCGTCGTTCGCCTCGCGCATCGACTGGTTGGGCAGATACAAGACGATGGCAACGCCAGCGGCGGTGGTTCTGCAGGCGGCAACGTTGGGCAGGTTGCTGTCGAACTGATCGACGTCACAAAGCGAACGCTCAGCAGCGAACAAATCATCAAACTCTGGCGAGAAGAAGCCGAAGCAGCCAGCGGCGGTTTCCCTGGAGCCGAGAACGTTAGCTTTGCAGCACGATCTATGGGCCCGGGTGGGAAGCTGATTGAGTTCAAACTTCTGTCAGATCCAAAACACATGGCCGATCTGGAAGCAGCCGTGGAGGAATGCAAGACAGAACTCACCTCAACCGCCGGCGTGTTCGACATTGGCGACGACTCACGCCCCGGAAAGTGGGAGTTCCAGATCAAGGTCAACGACGACGCCAAAGCGATGGGTGTTCCGCTGCGAGAAGTCGCCGAAACCGTCCGCGGCGCGTATTACGGTGACGAAGTGATGCGACTGCAACGCGGACGTCATGAAGTCAAACTGATGGTTCGCTACCCAAAAGAAGAACGCGAATCGCTGGCTCGGTTCGACCAAATCCGAATCCGAGGCAACGACGGCGCGGAACGACCGATTACAGAAATTGCCGATATCAATGTTGCTCGCGGCTATGCCGAAATTAATAGGATTGACCAGAAACGATCGATCACCGTCACAGCCGACGGTGATCAATCGAAGGAATCAGGTGCCAACGCGGGAAAGATCATAGCGGCTCTCGAAGCTGACTTCTTCCCAATGCTTCGCGAGAAATACCCAGCGGTCGCAATCCGTGTCGAGGGTCAAGCAGAACAGCGGAACGAATCAATCGGCAGTCTGTTCAAAGGGTTCGGCGTGGCCTTCATCGCCATGTTTGTTTTACTGACCGTTGAATTCCGATCGTACGTGCAGCCACTCATCATCCTGGCCGTTGTCCCCTTCGGCGCAATCGGCGCGATTTGGGGGCACTACTGGATGGGGCTTCCGCTGAGCCTATTCAGCGTCATGGGCATGGTCGCGCTGACTGGCGTGGTCATTAACGACTCGATCGTTTTAGTCGACTTCATCAACAGTCAGATTCGAAGCGGCGTACCGTTGAACGACGCACTACTGAATTCGGGCGTTCGTCGGTTCCGCCCAGTCCTTCTAACGTCCGTAACAACCGTCGCAGGCGTTGTTCCAATCCTGACGGAAACCTCGCTACAAGCCCAGTTCTTAATTCCGATGGTGGCCAGCCTGGCGTTCGGTTTGATTCTGGCAACGGTGCTTGTGCTGCTGCTGGTTCCCGTCTTCTTCCTGATCTATGGAAAGTTGTTCCGAATCGAAGAACGCTACGAACACGAACGAGAATTAGAAGCCGACCTCGACGTTCCGCCTGCATCGGGCGAACTCGCGACCACATAACACCTTAGTCGATGAGGCAACGAATCCCCGGCCGCTTAAAACGCGCCGGGACTCGTCGCTTCGTTCACTACAAAAAGGGGACAAGAACCGCCCATGCGGCGTTCATGCGTCCGAAGAACACCACCCAACATCGCTGCCGCACACCGATGCAACTGGAAGTTGCCCGAGGTTAGCCTTTTCCGATGCAGTAGAGGTACGCGTCGCTTCGGAGGAATAGTTTGCCGCCCGAGACAATGGGGCTGGCGTTGAAGGTAGCTTTGTCTTCGAACTCGTTGTGAGCCAGTTGTTTGTACTCGGGAGTTGCTGCCAACACATACGTGCCGCCGAACCGTGTAACAACGTAGAGCTTGCCGTCAGCAACGATTGTTGAAGCGTACGGCTGGCCGGGGAAACGTTCTTTGTAAACCACATCGCCGTTCTTGATATTCACGCAGTAGGCGACTTTGTTTCGATCGCTGACCCAGTACAGATGACCGTCGTGAATGATGGGCGAACTAACATTCGCACCCACGCGAGCACGCCAGAGCTCTTTCACTTCGCCTTTACCACCAGCTTTCACGGCAATGCACTGAGACTGACGACCACCAATTGCGTAAACGATTCCGTCTTGTGAGATGATGCTTGGACAGACGTAGTCGTGGATGCCTTCGCAGGTCCAGATTTCTTTTCCAGTCGCTGGGTCGAATGCAAGAATCTTGTCTTTGACACTGACGACCAGTTCGTGTTTCTCACCGACCTTCACGAGATGCGGCGTGTTCCATGATCGAACCATACCGCCTTGTCGCCAGACCTCTTTGCCGTCCTTCTTGCTCAAGGCGACCAGTGAACCGCTTTCGACACTGGCGTTGACGATCACCACATCACCGTGGAGAACCGGTGAGGTTCCGCAACCCCACTTGTGGGTTCCGTCGCCGACACTTTGTCGCCAAATCTGGTTGCCTTCCATGTCGAACCGAACCACACCGCTCTTACCGAAGAATACGTAAACAGATTCGCCATCGGTCGCCGGTGTTGCTGCGGCGTAACCGTGGTCGCGAACCCGTTCAGATTCCGGCAAAGTCGGTTCCAGCTTCTTGTCGAAAACGATGTCGCCCGTCTGGCGATTCAAACAGGTGAGGTGCAGCTTCAGGTTGTTCATGTCGCCGGTGCCATCGCTGCTGTACCCGCTGTAGCAGGTCACATACATGCGGTCGCCAACAGTGATCGGACTCGACGCGCCCGCACCCGGCAGCTTTGCCTTCCAAACCAGATTTTTCGAATCACTCCATGCAACCGGCAGCCCCGTGTCAGAAGCTGCTCCCAGCGAATCCGGGCCACGAAACTGCGGCCAATCTTCCGCCTGCAGGTCATTGGCCAGACAACAAACAGCAATAGCGGCAAGAAGCGTTGGAGTTCTCATGGGGATCCTCGTTGAAGAACTGATTAGCCTTTCAATCTACGCGACAACGGTACGAATGTGGAGCCAGACGCGTGTTTGAGAAATCCGCTGGCCGATTCTGTCCGCCTGGGCTCCGCGACCGTACAGTACTGTGCAACAAATCAATCTTTAGAGCGTTCTCATCGAGACATCCCATGTCACAGAACCCAACAAATATCGACGCCGCTGTTAAAGCCCTGCTCGGCGACTTCAAAGTGGATCCTGCCAGCGAACAGCCAGAAACAGTTCAGAAGGCTCTGCTAGTCGCGCGGACATTGATGAAGCGGGCGAAAGAACTTCAAACACCCGAAGAACGCAAGCAGCAGATGGAACTGGATCGCATGATTCAGAACCCGTCCGACAAGGTCACCATGACGGCCATGACCGACCAGGCGTTTCGCTCCAAAGAGTCGGCCCGAGCGGCGGATCAGTTGGTGCACGTCCTGGACGTACAAGGTGTGCCGCGTTTCTTCAGCCCGCTGGATCGAGCTCTGCTGAAGGGGTTCCAGTCGTTCGGTTCTTACCTGCCCGGCGTGACCATCCCTATGGTCAAAGACAAAATGCGAGCAGAAACAGCCAACGTCATCATCCCGGCTGAACAGGAGGTCCTTCGCAAGCACTTAAACGAACGTCGTAGTGAAGGCGTTCGCATGAATGTGAACTACCTCGGCGAAGCGATTCTTGGTGAAGAAGAGGCTCAGCGGCGGCTGACACAATATCTGCAGGCACTGCAGCTACCCGAAATCGAAGTCATGTCCGTCAAAGTTTCGACGGTGTACTCACAAATCAATCCCGTCTCGCGAGAACACAGCATTCGCCAAATGTGCGAACGCATGGAACTCCTCTACCGAGCCGCCGCGAAGGGTCGGTTCACGCGAGCCGACGGAACCGTCGTTCCCAAGTTCGTTTACCTGGACATGGAAGAGTACCGTGACCTGTCACTGACCGCCGAAGTCTTCATGCGAACGCTGGACCGGCCTGACCTGAAAAACATGGAAGCCGGCATCGTGTTCCAGGCGTACGTACCGGACTCGTACCTCTGGCAAAAGACCGTCACAGAATGGGCAAAGAAACGCGTGGCCGACGGCGGTGCTCCCATCACGATCCGCATCGTTAAGGGAGCCAACATGGAAATGGAACGCGTCGAAGCGTCCGCCCACGGTTGGCCGCAGGCTCCGTATCAGACCAAAGTCGAAACCGACGCCAACTACAAACGCATGGTTCAGTACGCGTTCCAAAAAGAGAACCTGGCCGCGGCCACACCAGGCATCGCGTGCCACAACCTCTTCGACATTAGCGGCGCCCTGGTCCTCGCGACCGAACTGAACGCACTCGGCGGCATCCGGTGCGAAATGCTGGAAGGCATG
>JBGCDN010000692.1:0-4350 GCA_045105495.1 Planctomycetaceae bacterium | reverse complement strand
TCGGATTCCTCATTCTCAGAATCCGAATCGACTCCTTCGACGATCTCGTCAGCGACTTCTAAGTCTTCGCCTCCGCGTTTGGCCTTTTGTTCTTCGAGGTACTTCTCGAGTTCTTCGCGGTTCGGGAACCAGGTTTGTTCGCCAGCGACGACTGTGCGGAACCGTGGCAGCGTTCCGTTGGCCGCGTTCTCTTGCAGTGTTCGCAGGTCGATACCTCGGCGTTCGAGCGTGACGAATGGTTCTTCGAGGTTCGAAATCAGGCCGACAATCTTCTGCAGGTTCTCCCCTTCGAAGATGGCGTCGTCTTCCTTCATGATGACCTCGGTTCCATTCAGGCCGAGTTCAATGAGTTCCGTCATCATCTCTTCGTGCGTCTGCACATATCGTGTCTTGCTTCGCTGTACGACTCGATAGAGCGGCGGCTGAGCAATATAGATGTGCCCGTTCTTTACCAGTTCGCGCATGTGGCGGAAGATGAAGGTCAGCAGCAGCGTTCGAATGTGACTACCGTCAACGTCGGCGTCCGTCATGACAATGATCTTGCCGTAACGACGCTTGGTGATGTCCATGTCTTCGCCGCCGGCGACGGGCGAGAGGCCAATTGCCTTGAAGATGTTAGAGATCTCGTTGTTGTCAAGAATCTTGACGAGTTGTGCCTTTTCGACGTTCAGGATCTTACCACGCAGCGGCAAAATCGCCTGTGTGTTCGAGTCTCGCCCGGTGTCGGCAGAACCACCCGCCGAGTCACCTTCCACCAGGTATAGTTCGGTGATGTCGAGTTCGCGGCTGCGACAGTCTCGCAGCTTTTCTGGCAATCCACCCGTCGTGAGCGCGCCTTTGCGGCGAACCATTTCTCGAGACTTGCGGGCGGCTTCACGAGCTTCGGCAGCGTTCTGAGCCTTCTGGGCCATTTTCTTGGCGATGGCGGGGTTCTCTTCGAAGAACTTCAGCAGGCCATCGTAAACGACAGAACTCACGATGCCTTCGACATCGTTGTTGGCGAGCTTCACCTTGGTTTGTGATTCGAACTTCGGATCAGGAACACGCACCGCGATAATTGCGGTCAGACCTTCGCGGAAGTCTTCGCCCGCCGGCTGAGAATCCTTGTAGAGGTTCTCCTTCTTGCCGTAGCTATTCATCGATCGCGTCAACGCGGCACGGAATCCGCTTTCGTGAGTACCGCCGTCTGGGTTGTGAATATTGTTGGCGAAGCAGCGAACGTTTTCTGTGTAACCATCGTTGTGCTGCATGGCGACATCGACTTGAACCATGCCGTGGCCATCACCGGCTGGCAGTTCACCCTGAAGCCGAATGACATCCGGAACAATCGCGCTTTGTGTTCGGTTCAGGTGGCTAACGAATTCAGCGATACCGTGTTCACTGTGAAACTCTTCGCGCTTATCCGCGCGTTCGTCGACAAGGATGATTTTCACGCCAGGCGTGAGAAACGCGAGTTCCTGCAGGCGTCGTTGCAGGGTGTCGTAGGAGAACTTGACGTCTGTGAAAATTTCCGTGTCTGGTTTAAACGTGAGCGTCGTGCCCGATCGTTCTGACTTACCAATCTGTTTGAGCTCGCTGGTACGAACACCTTTTTCGAACTCCATCTGGAACGTCTGATTCTGACGACGCACTTCAGCAGTCAACCATTCGCTCACCGCGTTCACCGCAGTGATACCGACACCGTGCAAACCGCCGGTGCCAGTCTTGTAGCCACTGTCTCGGTCGAACTTACCGCCCGCGTGAATTTCGGTGAGAACGATTTCGAGAGCTGAGCGGTTCTCTTCGTCGCCCTTTGAAATGTCCACGGGGATGCCACGACCATCGTCGGCAACACTGACACTACCGTCGGCATTTACTTTGACCGTAATGCTACTGGCGTGACCATTCACGGCCTCGTCGATGCTGTTATCGACCACTTCGAACACAAGGTGATGCAGACCAAAATGTTCTGTATCGCCAATGTACATTGCGGGACGCTTGCGGATGCCTTCGATACCTTTGAGGTGCCGAATATCGTCCGCGCCGTAGTCGTTTTCCTGGCCGTCTGTACTCAACTTACTTCTCCGTGGGTTCGAGCAACTCTTGCTCTGCGACCAAACCTTCGACGAGGTTGATCTTGTGTTGATACTTGCGTCCAAACTGAAGTTCGACGCCCGTTCTGTTTCTTCAGCCCGTTATCTCTTCAGTCGGAATTTGATTGCTTTCACGCTCTTGCCGCGGTCATCAGCACGAATGAGTTCAAGGAATTCATCGCCGTAGAAGCCGACTAATTCATTGAGGAGAGCTGAACTTTTAACACCAACTTCAAGCGTTCCGTTCCGAACGCCGGTGACTCTCGATCGATCACCAATGTCGTTGCCAACAATCTCTCTCCACAGTTCATTCAGTGTGTTCACACCAGACGAACCAGCAAGCCCCCGCTCGTTGATGAGCTGAGTAATTGCTTCGCCCAACGGACGCGGACCTTTGCGTGAATTGGATTGCATTATCGGTCACGAGCCAAAGGCATGATGACATAGGTGTAGTCTTCGCCCGTCGTAAATACCGCCGCGCTTTCGCCGTCGGTCAGTTTCAAGATGACGGACGAATCCTGATCGAGAACCTTCAGGAAGTCAGCGATGTATCGTGGGTCGAACGTAATGGTCAGTGCTTCGCCGTCGTAAGCGATGGGAACTTCAATCCGCGACTGGCCGACATCTGCGGCTGTACTGTTTAGCGTCAGTGTGCCGTCGTGGAATGTGAAATCGACTCCGCGACTTTCTTCATCAGTAACGATTTGAGCCTGACGAATCGCGGCGTAAAACATGCCCACGATCAGTTCGATTTCAATCCGACTCTCACTCGGAATGACATCGCGATACTGTGGGAACCGACCTTCAACCAGTCGGCTGTAAATCGTCGTCGTACCGCATTCGAAGAGAACGTCATTGTCTCGAACGGTAATGATTGTTGGCGTGTCGTCGTCCGGGATGTTGCGTTCGAGTAACGACATCGCCTTCGTTGGGATGACGGGTGGCTTCCCGCCTTCTGGTGCGGAACCGTCGCAGGTCTTCGACCTGACAACGGCCAGACGACGACTATCGGTCGCGGCGAGTGTCGCATCGTCGCCGATAACTTCCATCTGCAAACCACCGAGTGCGTACCGCGTGCTTTCGACATCGGTGGCGAACGCGGTTCGACGAACCATCTTTCGCAACTTGGCAGACTCAATGGAAAACGAGTCACTGCCTTCCGCCGTTGGTACCGGTGGATACTCGGCTGGATCTTCGGCTGACAGTTTGAAGTCACTGCGTCCGGATCGGATCTGGATGCTGTCCGGAGTTACCTCAATGTCGGCAGCCTCATCGGTCAGTTCGCGAAGAATCGAAAGCAGCCGGGCGGCGGGCAGCAACGCGATACCAGCCGAATCGGTCTCGACCCCTTCGATGACTTGATGGATTCCGACTTCCTGGTCGGTGGCTTGCAGAGTGACCTGCCCACCATCGACGACCAGCTTAACGTTCTTCAAAATCTCTTTCGGTGTTCTGCTGGGAACGACCGCACTAACGGCCTGCAGAGCCGCCACGAGCGATGGGCGGTGACAATGAAGTTTCATGGCAAATCCGGCGTTGTGTTCCTATTTCAAATTGAACCCGTATCTTATCAAAACCTGCTGCACAGGTCATCTGAAGGAGTGGTTCTCAGGTCGCCAGAAACTCAACAAAACACGCGTTTTTGGGGCCTCTGCGACGATCTGAACGAAAGTCTGAGATTGAGCTGCCGAATGGGCGTCGAACAGAGCCGAGTGTCCGTCGTCGGTGCCGGAGATCGCCCTGTGTCGAGCCTACACTAAGCCTGCCAGCAGTCGCATGAACCGGAGTTAGAATAGACACGGGCCAGCTGCCGAGCCGATAATCTACTTACCCACCGCTGTGCTCGCCCTGAGCGTCTTCCCACCACGAGGCCTACCATGCTCACCATCCTCGGCAACAAACAACGCTACTGCGACGGCATCGCCAGGCGAAGCTTTCTGAAGATTGGTGGATTGTCGATGGGGGCGATTGGCGGCGTTGGACTGCCGACCCTCATGCGTGCCCAGGCGGCCAGCGGCAACGAGAAGAACCACAAGGCGGTCATCAACATCTTCCTTGGTGGCGGACCTCCTCATCAGGACATGTGGGAGATTAAGACGGACGCCCCGCGAGAGATTCGGGGTGAGTTCAATCCGATCGCGACGTCGGTGCCTGGAATTCAGATTGGCGAGTGTTTCCCCAAGCTGGCTTCCATGATGGATAAGCTTGCCGTCATTCGATCTGTGGTCGGTTGTTCCGGAGCGCACGATGCTCACCAATGTCTCACCGGATTTGAACG
>JBGCDN010000691.1:0-6219 GCA_045105495.1 Planctomycetaceae bacterium | reverse complement strand
CGCCGCACCCCGATGCACCTGGAAGTTGCCACGAAAAAAGCCTCTGGCGGAACCAGAGGCTTTTGTCTGTTTGTTCTCGACTACGGACTAGTCGTTGCCCCAGTTTCCTGGCTTCATGAACCACCACCACTTGTCAGTCTTCTTGTTGAAGCTGAGCTGCCAGTGGCCGTCGTCCCATTCGAGCTGAGCCTGTCGCCAGCCGAGCGGAACCTGTGGGTATGGGTAGTACGGGCCGATGTATGGCCATGCACTTGCACTGTACTGTTTTGGGTAAGTGATCGCCGCTGAGTTTGGATACTGAGCGTACGATGGCCATGCGTGGTCTGGCAGGTTTGGAGAACCGTACATGGCTGCTCCGCCGCCCATTCCACCCATCATTGGTGATGGAGAACTCATCGGGCCAGGCATTCCCATGCCCATGCCTGGTGATGGCATTGAAGGAGTCATTGGTGGTGGCCCAGTCATTGCTGGTGGAGCCATTGGGGCAGGGCCCGGTGTGGCGGCAGCATCGTATGCTGTCCGTCGAACGGGTGCCTGTACCTGTTGAACGCGAAGCTGGTTGTTAACCGAGCGAACGCCTGGCACCTGACTTGTCATTTGAGCCGCCATAGCCCGTTGCTGTGCGGTTCCTACTTTGCCGACAAGAACGGCGGTTCCATCCTGAAAGCGGATGTCAACGTCGTAACCCTGTAGGCCAGCTGCCGACAGAGAGTTGGCAATGTTTTGAGCAACCTGTTGGTTGTTCTGACCTGCCGGTGGGGTGAACTGAGTCTGGCTGACAGGCTGGTCTTTCGGACCTTGGTAGCCTGCCTGAACCGGAGCAGCTGTTGGTGTTGCTTCCGGTGGTGGCGGTGGAGCCATTACTGGCTTCGCGGCTGATGCTTCCAGGACCTGCAGTCGGTTGTCAACTCGTGTGACTCCCTGCAGAGCTCCGACAGCTTTGTTTGCTGCCTGGCGATTGGCTTCATCTTTGACCTTGCCTTTCAGCAAGGCGACTCCGCCTTTGAATTCGATCTCCACGTCGTAACCGCGAAGCTGTGCTTTACGCAAAGCCCCGGCGATTTGTTCCGCCATTTGCTGGTTGTAGTTTGCTCCTGACGGTTGAGCAGCATAGCGACCAGCAACGGCTCTTTGCCCAACGAACTGTGCATTGGACACAGCGGGGCTTACCGCCATGATGCCCAGTGCCAGCATCCATCTTCCATACTTTCGCATGCTAAAGTCTCCTCATCCTTCAGGAGTTGGCTGCAGCGCCTCAGCGATGCCCCACCTTAAAACGCTGTTTCATATTTGAACCGACCACTCGCAGAGTCGCGCAGTGATGGTCCCGTGGTGCTTGTGATCGGCCGGGTGGATCGGATTGGATAAACTATTCTGGTTTTTTCGGTGCTACCGGTACTGCGAATCGTCGGGGTGAGGGTTCTGGCTAGTGAAAACAACGTGATCGGCGCTGTTCACTTGTTTCATTCGGCAGGAGTTGCCGCTTCTGTTCGATTTGCCACTGATTGCCGCCATCGAGACGGTTGGTTAACCTGCGGTGCCACGCGTTCACTCACTCAGCCTTCGCAATCCGCTGACCATGCGCCCTTCCATCGAAGTTTCTTCTTCGCCACTTCTCACTGAGTTCGATTACCGACCGCAAACGCGAGTGGTGTTCGGATCTGGAACACTTTCGCGCCTTGGTGATTTATCGCGCGAGCTTGGAGCGAACCGTGTTTTACTAGTCACCGATAGTGGCTTGGAAAAAGTTGGACACGCAGAACGCGGAAGGAAAGTTCTTGAAGAAGCCGGTTTGAAGGTCGCTATCTTCGACAAGGTTCATCCGAACCCGACCACATTAGATGTTGATGCATGCGTCGCCGTGGCGAAGCAAAATGAGATTGACTTCATCGTGGGCTTCGGTGGCGGCAGCAGCATGGACTGCGCGAAGGGCGCTAACTTCATCCTGACCAACGGGGGTCAGATGAGCGACTATCACGGCGTTGGTTTGGCGACGAAGCCAATGCTTCCGATGGTTGCCGTTCCAACCACAGCCGGAACCGGTAGCGAGGCGCAGTCGTTTGCACTGATATCGAACCCGGAAACGCACATGAAAATGGCGTGTGGCGATCGGAAAGCCGCGTGCAAGGCAGCCATTTTGGATCCTGATCTAACGCTGACCATGCCAGGATCCGTGGCGTCGGCGACGGGCATTGATGCGGTGACTCACGCGGTTGAGAGCTTCGTCTGTACTCGACGCAATCCGGTTTCTCAGTTATTCGCTCGACAAGCCTGGCAACTCTTGAGTCGTTCTCTTCCAGTCATCTTTCAGGGAATCGAGAATACTGAGGCTCGTGGTGCGACGTTGTTGGGGGCTCACCTGGCGGGGGCTGCGATTGAAAACTCGATGTTGGGAGCGGCTCACGCTTTGGCTAACCCTCTTACGGCTCATTTTGGGCTGACCCATGGATACGCTGTTGGGTTGATGTTGCCCCACGTTGTTCGGTTCAACGCCGAAGTATGCGAAGCAGAATACGCAATGCTCGCAGCGGACGTCGGTGTCGAAGGGGCAAGCGGATTGGCAGACTATCTGGATAACCTCCTGTCGATCATGAAGCTTCCGCGAACGCTTTCGACCACAGACGTTGGTTTCGACGAATCGCTGATTTCAGTTCTGGCGGAAGAAGCGACTCAGCAGTGGACAGGTCAGTTCAACCCGCGAAAAATCGGTGAGGCAGATTTGTTTGCTCAGTTGTACCGCAACGCTGTCTGATTCCAGCCAAAAGACTCTCTTCGGAATTCACTCATTTGGAGCGTCCCGTGAAGACATTGTTTAGTTGTCTTGCTGTTTGGTTCGTTTGTGGCTTTGCCGTTGGGCAGGAACCCGTTCCGAAATCCAGCTGGTCGTCGTTCCGAAATGGCCCTGAACAGCGCGGTGTGGCGACGTCCGAATTGACGAAGGACTTGGAGCTCCTTTGGGATCTGAAATCACCTGATGGATGGCTATCGACGGCTGCGATTGTCGATGGACGTGTCTACGCGCCAGCGTTGGAAGGCTATGTGTACTGCCTGGATTTGCAATCGGGCAAAGAGCTTTGGAAGTACCGGTCGATTAAGGATCCTGATCCGAAGAAGTTCGCAGCCGGGTTCAAAGCCGCCCCGACAGTCACAAAAGACGCCGTCTACGTAGGCGACGAAGATGGCTACTTCCACGCCATCGATCGCAAGACGGGTAAGGGAAAGTGGGTCTTTGAAACGGGAGCCGAAATCGCTGGTGGAGCCGCCGTTTACAAGGGAAATCTATTGGTTCCCTCTCACGATGCGTCGCTGTATTTCATCGATCCTTCAGGCAAAGAAGTATGGCACTTTGAAACGCAGGACCGAGTGAACTGTTCTCCTGCTTTGGCTGGCGATTTCACGTTCGTAGCTGGTTGCGACGAACACCTGCGGGTCATCGATCTGAAGAAGCGAGAAGAAGTGAGAGACGTGCCGTTGGGAAGCTACCTGATAGCCTCACCAGCACTGTACGGCGACATTTTGTATGTCGGTGCGTACGTCGGAGAGGTCGCGGCGATCAACTGGAAGACCGGGGAATACGTTTGGCGATACAAGACCGAGCGTGAGATGGAATTCCATGCGTCGGCTGCCGTGACTAAGGATTCTGTTCTGGTTGGCGGCCACGACAAGACTCTGCATTGCATTGACCGAAAGACCGGGAAGAAGCGTTGGGTGTTCGAAACCAAAGCGCGGATCAACAGTTCAGCAGCCGTTGTTGACGACCGTGTATTCTTTGGTTCAGACGACGGCAACGTGTATGGGTTGTCTCTCAAGACTGGCAAGCAAGTCTGGAAGTTTACGGCAGGCAAGGATGTTTCGGCGGGAGTGGCAATTGGGGATGGCTGCCTTGTGGTTGGTTCTTCCGGAGGCAATGGCCGGCTTTATTGTTTTGGAAGCAAGAAGAAGCCAGCTAAGCCCGCTGGTAAATCGGTTCAGGCCGGTTCATCGATGCCTCGCCTGCAACTGCCGGTTCAGCAACGGTTCAGTATTTTGACCCACAAGCCAGATTTGTCTCGCCACTCGATGCCTGTCATGCGGAGCTTCGCCAAGTGGTAGAAGCTGCTCGCCGTAGGCGCTGATCAGCATGGTGGCTGGTGCCGGGGCCATTCACCCACTGGTGCAAGCTTGGCAGAATGATTTGCTCCGTCGTGTTTTATCATTCTGCCGTTCGACATCAGTCGTTCACCATCGAGTTGATTGTTTGGGCCAGGAAAATAGTGTCAGATCCGCCCCGTTCCCGCGGCGATACCCCACCCAAAGCCAGCATCCCAACGTAATCGCTGCACCGCGATGCAACGGGGACGTTGCTCTTGCTTTGAAAATGGCGTTTCGGCTATTTCTACGGATCCATTGAACTACCCATTCGGGTGATTGCCTGCGTTCGTCCTCCTTCCTTGAACGCGGGAACCTGTGTATCGACGTCCGTCGGTGCATAACTCACAGGTGAATCCCTTGCACAACTCACACACTACTAGCGGCAGGTGTGTGCCTGCGCCGATCAAACGTGTCCTTCATGCGGGTTCGTATCGAACCGGTTTGATGCTGCTGGCGATTGTGGCCATTACCCACACCGCTCCTGCGCGCGCTTTGGGGCAGGCTGAAGTACGGGTTGTCGTTATTGACGTTGAGGGGAACACAAGCATTCCTGATGCCGCAATTCTGCAGCACGTTCGAAGCTCGGTCGCCCGCGCAACCAATGCTCAGCAGATTCGAGAAGACACCCGCCAGTTGTACAGCACGCGGTGGTTCTCAAGTGTCGAACACGAGATTCGCCAAACAGAAGGCGGTCCTGTACTGGTCTTCTTTGTTCAGGAACGACCGATTGTTCGCAAAGTGGAATACATCGGGAATCGAAAGATCAAACGGAACCTTCTGGAATCATGGACTGGCCTGCGTGTCGGCAGTCCAATGGATCCAAGTGCGAACAAAGAAGCGGCTCGACAGATCAAACGTCGGTACGAAGAAAAAGGTTTCCGCCACGCCGAAGTGACGCTTGAGCAAGGTGGCCAGGTCGGTGACCAAGCCGTCGTGTTTCGAATTAACGAAGGCCCCAAAGTCTACGTCTACAAGCGTGTCTTTTCCGGGAACGAATTCGTTTCAGCTGCCCGGCTCAAGACGAAGCTTAGTACGAAGGCCGCTGTCCTTGGCCTGCCGGTCATGAGTCTTGGCCTGTTCAACCCAGACACGATTCCCAACGACATCGAAGCGTTGAAGCAGTATTACCATGCACTCGGGTACTTCGATGCGAAGATTCAGGCGACGCCAAAGTCATCCGCAGACAAAGCGTGGGTGACTGTCTTCTTCACTGTGAACGAAGGCGTTCGCTACAAGGTGGGGGCCATCGAATACGCCGGCAACGGTGCGATTCCAGAGAACCAGCTTTCAAAAGGTCGTGAGTTGAAAGAAGGCGATTTCTTCAACGCTCGATTCATGAACAAAGACGTTGGCAACATGCTGACGCAGTACGACGAACGCGGGCATTACTTCGCTCAGGTCCAACCGGCTCCGCGATTCCGTGAAGAACCCGGTGTCGTCGATTTGGTCTACGAAATTGATGAAGACCGCGTCCGCATCCTGCGAAACATCAATGTGAATCTTGTCTCCGAGCATTCGAATACGAAAGAGACTGTAATTCTGGACCGCAGCCCGATGGCACCTGGCGACATTGTGAGTCGTATTCGCCAACGCCGGTTCGAAGGTCGTTTGCGCAGCTCGGGTATTTTCGAGCAGGGCCCGACCGGTGTCCGCATGGAAGTTGTCCCCGTCGAAGGCGCGAGAGCATTAGCTGCTCGACGACAAAACTCTTCTGTGATGCGTGGACAAAACGCAGAAAGACGATCAACGCATCGGCGAGCATCGAAGCCGGGTTTTGGTCACACGATTGGTTCGAACCCATGGTCAAACAAAACAAGCAAGCCTGCGGTGGCTAACCCATTCTACAAGCCGAAGTACTTCGCCGAGCCTGCAAAGACGAAGACCATTTTTCGCGGTCAGAGCCCAGAGCCTGCGTTCCGTAGTCAGTTTCCGGCTCCAACAATTCGAGGGCAGGGGCCAGAGCTTTCTGAGTTCCGAGGACAGAATTTCGACACGGCGAATCCGCTCTACGACAACATTCCGCAGGGTGACCCTTTTGGTCGTCAGCGAACGGATGCTGGATTTGTTGACATCAATGTGTTCGCTAAC
>JBGCDN010000690.1:0-5470 GCA_045105495.1 Planctomycetaceae bacterium | reverse complement strand
AGACTTGCCATTTCACTCTGCCTCGCCATCGCCACGTTCGGTGCGCTCGCGAAGGCCAGCGATAATGGATACCAAAAAAAGACGGTGACGGTCCGCAAAGTTGGACTGAAGCACGGTTTCCGCAAGGCAACAACTTCCGCTCCGGACCCAACTTTGCGTCAGGTCGAGGAAGAACCGGTTCAGCAGCAAAAGACCGCGGAGCAGCCCGCCGTTGAAACTCCGCCGACACCGGCAGCCCCAGCAGCTTCACCACCAATCAACACGCAGATCCCTACAACGCCAGACGATGGTGGAACCCCGCCGAAGCGTCCAACAGCATATCAATCGAAACCAGCGACCATCATGGCTGCACCGGCTGTTCAAAAACCGGCTATCAGCTTTATGGCACCACGGCCGATTGCAGCTTTCTCAGAAGGATGCACTGACCCGCAATGCCAAACATGCCAGCCCCGACAGGTAGTTCAGCCAAGCCAGCCGAACCGGAGTTGCCAAATCTGTGAGACACAGCAAGTACAGCGGCCTTGTGCGACCTGCAGCCCGACGGCCCCTTGTGCAGACTGCCAACAAGGCCAGCAAAACCAAAACCGCTGGCGACTGTTTCGGAAGCGTCAACGCCGACCGCGAATGAATCGTCGTCAGACCGTGAGCGAACGACGTCGGCAATGGTGGCCGTGGCTGGCGACGAACGACATGCCGGCTCCGCAGCCCTGTCAGTGCCCCGCATGCTCCGGCGTTCCAGCGTCCGGATGCACCACGAACGTCGCTGCACCGAAGCCTGTCCTAGCTACCTCAAACGTTGATCACGAGTTTCGGATGCTGGAAGAATTCAGCGAATCTGCCCCAACACCGATCGTGGCAAAACCATCTGCCCCCAAAGCAAAAGTTCTTCGGGGAACCGACTTCGGTCCGCTGGATGCCGCGGAAGAAACGAGCCTAAGACGAGTCGCCAAGCGAATCAGCCGATCCAAAATCTTCCCGCTTCCCAAGCGACAACAACCGAATCGACAGGCAAACCAATCCGCTCAAGACAAGGAATCCATCGGCATTTGGCGATCAAGGTAGCGAATCATCTACTGATAGATGTCCGGGATGCGGACTCGTTGCTGGCAGATTCTGAAGAGTCGGCCCGGTACGAATCTCGTCGCCATGCGACGAACTGGCTGAGGGCCTCAGCCAGCTACATTTCTGACTGACACATATCGATAGTTCGTCAACTGGTAGATGCAAATTACGAGCCGTGGCCAGATCGCGGAGCAACGCTGGTGCCGGCGGCAACCAAGCTCATCGACAGCAATTCGGAAGCCCACCCATGCGGCGAAGCACCTCCGGAAGAACACCATCCCAACGTCGCTGCCGCACACCGATGCAACTGGAAGTTGCCTAATTGATGGCTGGGGCTGTGCCGTCGAAAATGCGGACGGAGTCGGTTCCGTCGGAATCAAGAGCCAGTTGGTAGAGCTGGCGTCCGGCTTCGGTTGGGTATTCAGACTTGATGCAGGCCTGACACAGTTCCTCGTTCGGCAAATCGACGCATCGCGAGATCGCTTCGACGGGAAGATATCGCAGGCTGTCGGCCCCAATCGCGTTTGCCATCCGCACCTCATCTTCCGGCGTCACAACATCGCCTTCCATGTGCTTCGGAGCGAACAGTTCGCTCACGGTCGACATGTCGATGCCGTAGAAGCACGGAGCGACAATTGGAGGACAAGCAACACGGACATGAATCTCGGCCGCTCCACCAACATCGCGGATCTGCGACAAGAGAGCCATCATTGTGGTCGATCGAACAATCGAATCTTCCACAAGCAAGACCCGCTTGCCTTCCAACACTTCACGTAACGGCGTGTACTTCATCCGCACCTTCGCCGCGCGATCGGTGCCTTCGATGAAGGTTCGACCGATGTATCGGTTCCGAATCAAACCTTCGAGGCTCGGCACTTTCAGTTGGTAGGCCATACTGTCTGCGGCGGCCTTCGCCGTGTCCGGAACCGGTACGACGATGGTGTTCTCATCAATCGGTACGTCTTCAACCGCAGCAAGTTCTTCTCCAAGCCGCTTTCGAGAAACGTAAACACTGCGATTATCCAACCGCGAACCAACGTTGGCGAAGTAAATCCACTCGAAGAAGCAATGAGCTTTGCTCTCACTGGTCGCGAAGGGAACCAGATTCAGTTCACCATCTTGGATGACAACCGCATTCCCCGGTTCGAGGTTATGAATCGCGTCTTCAGAGAATCCCAGATGCGTCAGCGCGACGCTCTCGCTGGCTGCGGCGAACATTGATCCTTCAATTGCGTAGCACAATGGCCGGATACCCATCGGATCGCGTGAAATGAACATGTCGCCACGAGCGTTGAGGAACACCAGGTTCCAAGCGCCGTCCAATCGCTGGCTGAGCTTGTTCAGCATTTCGCCGGGACTGATGTCGGGATTGTCCGACAATTCTCGCCCCATCATGTGCATCAGAATCTCGGTATCTGTCTCACGCGACAGATGGTGGTCGCTGGAAGCCAGAATCTCCTCGCGTAGCTCCTTGTAGTTCGCCAGCTGGCCGTTGAATCCGAAGCTGAACCACTTTGATCGTGAAATATGGTGACGTTCAAAGGGCTGGGCGTAGCTGCGATCGTCTTTGCCGCAGGTGGCGTACCGGACATGACCAATCCCGGCACTGCCAGCGTACTCTTCCATTAGCGAACTGAACTTCGCCTTGTGATTCATCCGGAAGACTTCAGTCACCGTACCGACATCTTTATGAGTGTCGATTAATTGAGCTCGACCTTCGCGAAAGGTCGTGATTCCGGCGGCCAGCTGCCCACGGTTCTGAATATCCAGCAACATGCCGGGCAGAAGTTCAGACGTTCGGCCCGGATCGCCACCAGGGGCGAACCGACTAACCGTCTTGGAGGGAAGGTGATAGACCGCGGCAATACCGCACTCGTGGAAGAGGTCAGACATCCCGGTCGTTTTCCGTAGCGTAGGGCGAGCGACGAAGTCAGATCATAACGGCGTTGAAGTCCGAAACAATCGGGCAGGCCCACGACTTCACTTTTCCGACGGAAAGCGTGCCAATGGCCGCAAAACCGATGTATTCGGTGTTCGAGCCCATCGGGCTTCCGCCCTATACTCCGTCGCTGACCCAATACGGAGATAGACAGCGGATGGCACGTTTGATTCAGGCTGAGCTGGCCGACCTCAACAAGGCTTTTGAAAAGAAGTCACCTCAGGAACTCCTGCGGTGGGCAAAGGATACGTTCGGCGATCGAGTAAGCGCAATTTCGTCCATGCAGAAAAGCGGCTGCGCGGTCTGTCATATGTTGCATTCCGAGAAGATCGACATGCCGGTCCTGTTTGTGGATACCGGCGTCATGTTCGAAGAATCTCTCGAGACGCGCGATCGGATCGCCGGTGAGTATGGGTTGAACATCACCACACTCTCGCCCAAGCAGAGCATGGTCGAGCAAACAGTGGAACACGGCATTCTGTATCTGACACCCGAAGGTCAGAAACAGTGCTGCGACTTACGAAAGACACAACCCCTCGCAGATGCCGCTGACAGTTTCGATGCACTTGTCGGCAGCCTGAGACGAAGTGACGGCGGCAAACGTGAAACCTGTCCGGTTCTCGCGATCGATCCAAGAATGAACTGCCTGCGCATCAACCCATTGGTTCTCATCGACGATGACCAATTGACGGAGTACCTCGGTCGCCACAATGTGATCACGAACCCACTGCACGACCAAGGCTTCGCCACCATCGGTTGCAACCGCTGCACCACACCCGTCCTCCCCAACGAACCACGTCGCGCGGGGCGATGGCGGCACCTTGGTCCATGGTCTGTCTACTGCGGTATCAACCCAACAGATCTCGATCCAGCGAAAGCTCCCGCTGTCAATTTCTCTCCCGACCTCATCGACAAGATCCTCGGTCGCGAACAAATCGACTTCATGATCTAAGAAGCGTTCCGCTTCACCGGGTGCGGCGCGGCGGGATGGTGTTTGTCGAGTGGGGTTTCGCCGCGAGGGCGGTTTAAAAAGAAGAAGGTGCCGGCCGCACGACTGCGGTCGCTACGGCTCTACCATTCGGGTTCGCGGTCTTTAATTCCTGCGTCGATTTGCTTCTTTGCAGCTTTGGCAATCTTCCTGGCCATGTCGCGTTCTTTATCAGACAGCGTTGACTTGTTGACTCGACGAACCGTTTTGTAGCTAGCGCGAGGCTGGCCGTTGTTTTGAAGCTGAATTGCAGCCAAACGCAAACAGGCCCAATTCGCTGAATCCGGATGCTCGTCAATGTAGTCTTCGAGCACCGCTTCGGCTTCATCGAAGTACTCGTCAGCAACCAGCCCCATACCAAGTTCCTTGAACTGCTCGGCGGGCAACGTCGCGTCCGGTTTGTTGATTCGAACAGAGAAGAACTCCTCGTAGGCGGTGAGGTAATCTCCATCGTCAATGAGATCGTTGACCTTCTGAAGTCGAGTTCGCTTCTTTGGGCGATCTTCTTCCTCGACCGTCGGGTGCGAGTATTTCGTCTTCTTACCTTGCTCGGTGCGATACCCATAAACGTCTCGGACATGAGGTCCGTAGTTTCCACTGAGAACCGAGAAGATGTCCCAGTCTTCGCAATCGACCTTGCCAAGTTTGAACATCGCCACGCCGAAGATCGTTCCGGTGATGGCTCCCATGGTGTGCAGGAACGCGGTGCTCATGCCGAACCCGGTAAACGCGGCGATCAACAGATCCAGACCAATGTAGAACGCGGAAAACAGCATGATGGAAACTTCGAATGACACGAAGCGAAAGCCAAACAGACCAACCACTTGCATGTCATTCTTCGGGGCCCACACAAGACTCATGGCAAGCAAGCTGTAGATCGCTCCGGACGCCCCCAACGCTCCGAACATCACCGGACGCGTCTTCAAAATACGCAACACACCTTGTTGCCGATTTGTTTCGAACCTCAGTTGCAGTTCTTGTTGACGAATTTCTTCTTCCGTCGGTTCCGGTTCTTCTTCGTCGTCGTCCATGCCGGGCACACCAGGAAACGGAATGTCCTGCATCGACTGCTCGATGAGATCATCGTCGACGTCCAGCTCAAAGTTTTCGTCGACATCCGCATCGGCTTCATCTTCATCGGCTCCATCTTCATCGGCTCCATCTTCATCAAGCAGTCCAAGGTATTCCATCTGCTCGCGCCGCTGCCCCTCCGCATCGGCGCCCCACATGATGAACTGCTCGACCGCACACTGAGAGATGCCCAGCATCAGGTACAGCGGGATGAACTTCTTCCAACCAAGCTTCCCTTCAACAACCAGCCCGAAAGCCCAAAGGAAAACCATGTTCCCAATAAGGTGAGCAAACCCAGCATGCATGAAAAATGCTGTCAGCCATTGGTGTGGCCGAATTGCTCCGAACCACAAGATCCACGGATCAGCAAGATCCGGGCGTTGATTCAGTCCCGTCAGAATGAACACCAC